>NZ_JBNPNG010000018.1:0-39740 GCF_050314535.1 Collinsella sp. SGI.095 | reverse complement strand
GGCGCCCGGCATCTACGCTCCGTAGAGGTCTTCCTGTTGCATCTTGGCTCGCAAGTCCCTATAATAGCTCCACTCGCGGCTGAAGGTTTACCTCTAGATTTGGAAAGGGGAGATGCACCATGCTTGCTTCCATGAGGATTTGGCTCTAGCCACGGTCGCGTGAGCGACCGGTACTTCGCTGCATACCACCGATCGCATCAAAGGATTATTCCATGACACAACCGAACCCCTGCGCTTCTTGGAAGCGCTCGCTCGCCATCGTCTGGATCGGCGAGTTCTTCTCCGTGCTCACGAGCTCCATTCTGCAGATGGGTCTCATCTGGCACGTCACCCTCACCACCGGCTCCGCGAGCGCCCTGTCGTTCGTGAGCCTGGCGGCCTTCTTGCCCATGGCGCTCCTCGGCGCCTTCGCGGGCACCATCGTGGACCGCACGTCCATCAAGCGTCTCATGATCGGCGCCGATCTCTTCATCGCGGCCGTGAGCCTCACGCTTGTCTTCGGCTCGCTTCGGGGCGACCTTTCTGTCGCCGTTGTGGCGGCGGTGCTGTTCGTCCGTGCGCTGGGCAGCACGCTCCATACGCCCGCCTTCAACGCGCTCACACCGCTCATCGCCCCGCCCGAGGTGCTCGGCAAGCTGGCGGGCATGCTGCAGTTCATGCAGTCGGGTAGCTATATCATCGGCAACGCCATCGCCGCGGCGGTCTACCCGGCGTTTGGTCTGACTTTCATGATCGCGCTCGATGTCGCCGGGGCGGTGCTCGCGAGCATCGCGGTGGCGACCTCCGGCATCAAGACGCCGGCGCCCGAGCGCCATACGCCCGAGGAGAACGCCGAGGCGTCGCACCGCGCGGTGCGGGCCTTCCTATTGGAGACGGCCAACGGGTACCGCGAGCTCAAACGCCATCACGGTCTGTTCGCCATGCTCTGGATCGGCTTCGCCTTCTCGGTCCTGTTCTCGCCCATATCCGCGCTGTTCCCGCTCATGGTGTTCGACCATTTTGGGGGCACCACTACGCAGTCGGCTATCGCGGAGATCGCGTTCTCGGTCGGCATGATCGCGGCGAGCGGCTGGATCGGGGCGACGGGTGGCCTTAAGAACCGCGCTCTTTCGTGCACGCTGGCCATCGGCCTCATCGGAGCCGCCGCGCTCGCGGGCGGCCTCGTGCCCCCTTCCGCGCTCGTTGTGTTTCTGGGGCTTACGTTCGCGATGGGGGTCTCGAGTCCGCTGTACAGCGCGCCGCAGATGGCGCTCATGCAGGAGCGCGTCGATCCCGAGTGCATGGGCCGCGTCTTCGGTCTGTACGGAGCGGTCTGCAGCTGGGCTATGCCCGTGGGGCTCGTCGCATCGACCTTGTTCGCGGACGCCATCGGCGTAAGCGCGTGCTTCGTGCTCATCGGTGCTGCAATGGTGATCCTAGCAGGCATCACCTGGGCGATCCCGAGCATCCGCAAGATTGGGTAGCGCTCTGGCGGAGTGCGTTTCGTTTCGGACGGCTCGTAGGGTCGCTGCGACGTGAAGGGTGGTCGACGGTGCGCCTGCGAGGGCGCCGTCGACCACCCTTTTGTTTAATTCGTCTGGCCCGGCGCCGATCATCATCTGTTCGCCGGGCGATTGCGATGCCGCCGCTTGCCGATACGCGGCTCCTTACGTTGTGCGCATCCCATCGTTCTGGCAGCGTTTCCTGCAGTTAATCTCCAGAGCTCGAGGCGGTGGCCCCTATGAGTAATCTGCTCGAATCCATTCTGCGCGTCGGTATGACCGTGTTCATCGTCGGCCCGCTCACTGCATGGGTCGCCCGCCGCGGCGCGAGCGAGCGCAGCGAGGCAACGGACAGCCTCGATTGCTTCACGGTGCGCATGCCCGCAGCCATCCGCACGATCATCGCCTGCTGCGCCGTCGCGTTCGAACTGCTCATGCTGGGTGTCTACGTCTGGCAGGGCGTCTCGCTGGGCGAGTGGGACCACGAACTTGTGTGGTTCGGTCATGCCATGGCGCTCGCGGGTATGGCTATCTGGGCCTTGCTGAGCATCCCGCGTATCGACGTGGACGGTGGGCGCATTCTCTCGCGTAACGCCTTCGGCATCCGCAAGGAGACGACGTTTGGCAACATCACCCGTGCAACGCTTCACGCGCAGATGATGAGGATCGACCTGTTCGAGGGCGACCGGAAGTTCTGCTCGATAAGCCTCGAGGGGGTGTGCTCGCTCAACCTCCTCGCCCGTCTGGAGGAAGAGGGCATCGAAGTCTCGGACGCCGTCGACGGTCCCATGACCAAGGCGGGCCTGTGTTGGTCTGCCATCAAGCCGTTGACGATTGTTTTCAACGGCATGGCCCTCGTCTTCTCGCTCGTCCTCGCCTTCATGGCGGTCTTCACCGACGAGGGTGCGCGCCTGCTCGTGCTCATCCCGTTCCTGTTCCTGTTCATAGGGGGGTTCCTGCCCCTGCTCATGCTCGGCATGCCGGCCCGCGGCATCCTCGAGATCGGCAGGCAGGAGCGCGCGCTCGGTTTCTCCTTCTCCGAGGAGATGGCAAGCCGAGGTGCCACGGGTACTTCGCTTGTCGATGACGATTGGTTCATCGAGATCAGCAACGCCCGCGTCGTGGCGTTTCGCCGCGATTACCTCAAGAAGATCACGGCGCACGAGAACAGCGAGAGCGGCGACCGCTGCACGGTGACCACGAGGGGTGGTCGCAAAATCAAGGTGTATGCAAGCGGGCAGCACGCTCGAGGACCTGCGCACGTGGTTCAAACAGGGTGCCAAGGTCAGAAGCACACTCGACCGCGCGGGGGACGCACTCGAGGCGACCGTTTGATTGGGTTGCCTGCCAAGGATCCAAAACGGGAAGGGGCGCTGTCGGCGCCCCTTGTCATACCAGGCCCGCTGGCCAGCGAGAGGCCTGCAGGTCGACATGTCCGTTGGCGAGGAAGGCAACGCCTTCGTCCTCGAGCAGTGTGCGCTGCGCCTCGGGCCCACCGAAGGCGAACCCCTCCGCGAGGCGGCCGTCGGCAAACACGATGCGATGGCAGGGGATGACGCCCGGTTGAGGGTTGACGTGCAGGGCATATCCCACGTAACGGGCTCGCCTGGGCTCGCCGACGAGCTTGGCGATCTGCCCGTAGGTGGCGACCATGCCCGCGGGAACCTGTGCGACCATCTCGTAGACGCTCCCGAAGAAGCCCTCGCGGTTGCTATCAGCCATCACAAACCTTTCAGTGCGCGGGTATCGGCGCGCCCGCGAGCAGCGGACGCGCTACGCCTCCAAATACCTCTCGACAAGCTCCTCAAACGCGCCGTCCATGCCCGTGGTCTCGAGCGCGCCGTCGCAGTGGGGGCGCACGTCGTCGGTGACGTTCGCCACGCCCACGCCGAGTCCGGCGGCCTGGATCATGGAGAGGTCGTTGGCGGAGTCACCCACCGCGATGACCTCGCTCATGGGGATACCGAGCATCTCGGCCAGGCGCATCAGGCCGACTCCCTTGTTCACGCCTGCGGGCATGAACTCGAGGTAGCGCTTCGAGGAGAACGTGATCTCGACGCCAAGGCGCTGCGCCAGGGGCTCAAGATCGCCCCCGAGCTTCTGCAGCGCGTCAAAGTTCCTGTTCACAAACAGGATCTTCACGATGTCGCGCCCATCCAGGAAGGACAGGTCGGGGTGGTCTGCGCTCGAGATATGCGTCACGCCGCTGATCGAGGTGAGGTACGCACGCTCGTCGTCGTCCGCATCGGGCACGAAGACGTGTCCGTCGGCGACGTTGATGTGCATGCTAAGCCCCAGCTCAAGGCCCTTTTGATAGAGCTGCTCGGCACAGTCGCGCGAGAGTCCGCAGGTGGTGAGCGGGCAGGGGTCGCCCACGCGGTTGATAAACCCGCCGTTGTACGACAGAACGTATCCGCCTTCGAGCAGCGACGCATCGACGGCCGCGAAATTGTGCATGATGGACGAGTACCAGCGCCCGCTTGAGGGGACGAACAGAACCCCCAGCTCCTTCATGCGCTTGAGCGCGCGGATGTTCGCCTCGGGGATGGCGTGATTGGAGTCGAGAAAGGTCTCGTCCATATCGCTTGCAACAAGGCGGTACATGCTAGTACACCATGCCCATGGCCTCGCGCACCTCGGCGAGCGTGGCCTCGGCGACCTCGTTAGCGCGGCGGTTGCCCTCGTGCAGGACGTCCTTGACGTAGTCCATATCCTGCACGAGCTCCTCGCGGCGCGCGCGGATGGGGGCGAAGTGCTCGTTCACGCTCTCGGTGACGTACTTCTTGAGCGCGCCTGCGCCGCCCATGCCGATCTCCTCGGCGATCTCGACCTCGGAGCGGCCGGTGCAGATGGCGGCGGTGGAGAGCAGGCCGGACACACCGGGACGGGCTTCGGGGTCGAACGTGATCATGCGCTCGCCGTCGGTCTGGCTCTTCTTGATGCGCTTGGCCGTCTCCTCGGCGGTCATGGAGATGTTGATGGCGTTGCCGTAGGACTTGCTCATCTTGCGCCCGTCAAGGCCGGGCAGCAGCGGCGTATCGGACAGCAGCGCGTCGACCTCGGGGAACACCTTGCCGTAGCGGTTGTTGAACTTGCGTGCGATGGTGCGGGTGAGCTCGATGTGCGGCAGCTGGTCGCGCCCGACCGGCACCACGTTGCCCTTGCAGAACAGGATGTCGCACGCCTGGTGCACGGGGTAGGTGAGCAAAAGGCCGGTGAGCTCATGGCCGCTGGCCTCCATCTCGGCCTTGACGGTGGGGTTGCGCTGCAGCAGGGCCTCGGAGACGAGCGACAAGAACGGCAGCATAAGCTGGTTTGCCGCGGGCACGGCGGAGTGCGTGTAGATCATCGTCTTGTCGGGGTCCAGGCCGCAGGCCAGGTAGTCGATGACCATGTTGTAGACGTTGTCCTGGATGTTATCGGTGCTGTCGCGGTCGGTGATGACCTGGTAGTCGGCGATGAGCACGTTGGTGTGCACGCCCATGTTCTGCAGCTCGACACGGCTCTTGAGCGTGCCGAAGTAGTGGCCCAGGTGCAGACGGCCGGTGGGGCGGTCGCCGGTGAGCATGGTGTACTTCTCGGGGTGCTGCGGCAGGTCGGCGCGGATCTGGTTGCTGCGCTCGAGGCTGACCTCATAGCTGAGCTCGTTGGGCATGCTGTCTCCTTTTGGGTTAAGTGCCTGGCCGGCATTGTCGGTCTGGGTTGAAGATGAAGGTACCAGAGAAACGGCGTCTCTTGCCGGAATCAACGATGGTTTTCGCCGTGTCGTCCCGCAGGGTCGTTTCCCTTCTTGGGAAGGAGCCCCTCGATATGCTCGAGCCGCTCCTCATGGGCCACGTGCGCCGCGCGTTCCTCGGCGGCGAAAGCGGAGTCTTCGGGCGTGACGGTCTCATCTCGCTGTCGACTCCGGTAACACCGCGACGGCGCTCCTGAGCCTGCTCGTCGACAAGCCGGTGACTATCTACACCACCAACGGCTATGCATGTCGGTTTACGGGCGAGCTTGCTGCGAAGGTGGTGGTAATTGGCGGCGACTTCAACCCCGTTACCTGCTCGCTCACCGGTCCTATGGTTGAGAGCGCGCTGCGCGAGCTGTACTTTGACCGGGCGTTTATAGGTGTCAACGCGGTGGACGAGGACCGCAGCATCATGACGCCAGGTTATCCAGAGGCTATCAAAAAACGTATCGTGATGCAGAATTCCCAAGCGAGTTACGTACTCGCCGATAGCTCCAAGTTCCACGTGTTTTCAAATGTAAAGGTGTGCGACCTGGAGGGCTTTACTGTTATTTCCGACAAGCGCGACGCCAAAATCGGCGAACGCGTCAAAATGATCACGGCCTAGGACACTGGGGCATCGCATCTTGCCCTCAAGCCGTTGCCCACGTAACGAAGCGTGGGGCAAATGTGCGCCCCATTCCTGATTTGGGGACTAGCTTAGTTCGTTGGCTACTTGGTGCTCGTAGAAGGCATCGATTACGGCGTTAAAGTCGCGGGCGAAGTCTTCCATGGTTCCGCGCCAGGTGGCTCGACTGGGTTTTCCCTGGCCAACATAGGCAGTTTGAATACCGCAGGCGGGGCTGGGGAAGTCGCGCTTGGGGTCGTTGCCCACCATAAGGACCTCGTGCGGTTCGAGCCCCATGGCCTGCAGCTGCTCCAGGTAATAGGTGGCATCGGGCTTGCAACGGGTGGCGTTTCCCATGTGCGTCACGAGCTCAAAAGGGGCGTCGGCCAGGTCACCCCAACCCATGCGGCATTCGATGGCCCCCTGGGGAAAGCTGGGGTTGGTAAAGAGTGCGCAGCGCAGTCCTGCGTCCCGTACAGCCTGGAGTGCGGCGTGTGCACCCGGCATGGCGTGGGCATTGATGGCATCGTCATTCTTGTACGGGAGAACTTCGCGTTCATAGTAGGTAAAAGCCTCATAGATGAGTGGGTCCGAGAGGCAGATGCCGCACCTGCGCTCGACCTCGGTGCGGTAAAACTCAAGATTGGTGCGATTGTCCGTGCCGCTTCGGCGATTGGCGTTGAGGTCGACCAGGATGGTGCCGAGGCGTGCCATCGTGCCACCGCGGCTGCATCGTCCGATATCCGCGAGCATTGACGAGACATCCTTAAAATAGCGAAGGATAAACGCGTTGAGATTGATGCTGAGAAGCGTCTCGTCCATATCGAAAACGACTGCTTTGAGCACGCGGGCACCTTTCTCGAAAAATTGTTTAGAACGTTGGCTCCGGATACTTTACCCCAAAGCCGTATACTCAACTGCTTATCGTCATCTTATGGAGACGGTCGTTCACAAGATTGCGAAAAAGTCTCCATACGAGTAAAAAATCGCAGTTCACGCTTGAAATCGAAGTGATTTCCACGTAACCTATACGAACGTGATTGCATAAGCGTCACATTAGTATCTGTCGGCTCCCGAGTGTTCCTAAACGTTGTGTGCTTGTCGCACCCTTCTGTAGGTCCTAGCAATCGGGGCCCCGTAGTTCGAAAGGGGTCCACCTTTGAGTGAGATTCAGAACTCGTCCATTTTCTCTCTTGACGATGTCAACGAGGAGGAGATGAACAACCTCATTGACGGTACGATTACCGACTTTGATGAGGGCGATCTCGTTAACGGTACTGTCGTTAAGATCGAGCATGACGAGGTGCTCGTTGACATCGGATTCAAGTCCGAGGGCGTTATCCCGGTCCGCGAGCTGTCCATCCGCAAGGACGCTAACCCTGCAGACATCGTTGCACTCGGTGATTCCATCGAGGCCCTGGTTCTCCAGAAGGAGGACAAGGACGGTCGTCTGGTCCTTTCCAAGAAGCGTGCCGAGTACGAGCGTGCTTGGAACCGCATCGAGGAGAAGTTCAACTCCGGCGAGAACGTCGAGGGCGAGGTTATCGAGGTTGTCAAGGGCGGCCTGATCCTCGACATCGGCCTGCGTGGCTTCCTGCCCGCTTCCCTCGTCGACCTCCGTCGCGTCAAGGACCTCACCTCCTACATGGGCACCCGCATCGAGGCCCGCGTCATCGAGATGGACCGCAACCGCAACAACGTCGTTCTCTCCCGTCGCGTCGTGCTTGAGGAGTCCCGTAAGGCCGAGCGTTCCGAGATCCTGTCCAAGCTCAAGTCTGGCATGCGTCTCCAGGGCACCGTTTCCTCCATCGTCGACTTCGGCGCCTTCGTCGACCTCGGCGGTATCGACGGTCTCATCCACATCTCCGAGCTCTCCTGGAACCACGTCAACCATCCTTCCGAGGTTGTCAAGGTCGGCCAGGAGGTCGAGGTCGAGGTTCTCGACGTCGATCTCAACCGCGAGCGCATCTCCCTGGGTCTCAAGCAGACCACCGAGGATCCGTGGCGCGCACTGGTCAAGAAGTACCCCGTCGGCGCTATCGTCGAGGGCACTGTGACCAAGCTTGTCCCGTTTGGCGCTTTCGTCGATCTGGGCGAGGGCATCGAGGGCCTGGTGCACATCTCCGAGATGGCCAACAAGCACGTCGACCAGCCTTCTCAGGTCACCCACGTGGGCGACAAGGTTCAGGTCAAGGTCATGGAGATCGACCTCGACCGTCGTCGTATCTCCCTGTCTATGAAGTCCGCTGCTGAGACTCTGGGCGTCGAGATCGAGGTTACCCCGCTGCCTTCCGAGAAGAAGGACGAGGAGACCGACGCCGAGTAAATCGGTTTGACGATCACTTGCTTTAAGGGATCCGTCCGCAATGGACGGGTCCCTTTTTGCGTTTGCCGGTGAGGTGCGCAATGCTACTCGTGCGCAACGCTGTCCGGGCTGTTCACGGGGGCTATTGGGTTGTCGGTGCATGAAAATGCCGACATCCCGCCTCGGGGAGGAGGCGGGAACGCACCGAGTAGACGGAGGGGTGCGGAGCGCGGTCGCGTCTCGACTGGCGACGTTGCCCATCGACAACCCTATTGTACTGCATGGCATGGTTCTTGGTATATCGTGTCGAACGCTTGTGTTGTGCCTTTGCCTGCGGCAACGGTGTGTTACACTCTTGCACTGCTGAGTGGGCCAGACGGTCGCGCGATGTGCTGCTTGCGGCACGCGTGAGGAAAGTCCGGGCTCCAGAGGGCGGGATGCCGGCTAACGGCCGGGCGGAGTGATCCGACGGAAAGCGCCGCAGAAAAGAAGACTCCCACCTGCGCCGCAAGGCGTAAAGGGAAAAGCTGAAACGGTGGTGTAAGAGACCACCAGCGTCGTGGCAACACGGCGGCTTGGCAAGCCCCATCCGGAGCAAGCGCGAATAGGAACGCTATGGGCCGGCCCGGTCCGCGTTCGGGTAGCGTGCGTGGAGCTGCACGGTAACGTGCAGACAAGATAAATGACCGTTCACGACAGAACCCGGCTTATAGGCCCACTCGGCACTTTGTTGACGCTGCGAACCCGTCAGCGCGACAATCTGCCTTTCAAGCCTTCGGGCATGACCATAAGGTCAATGCCCTCGTCTTTCAAGGCACCTTGCTCGCGCTGACGGGTTCTCGCTTTCGTTGACGGAATCATCGGCGGTTCCGTTCTTGGCATCTCGCTGTTTTTGCCTGGTCATCGGCAGCCTCATTTCTGTTGCAATCTCGTCTTTCAAGGCACCTTGCTCGCGCTGGCGGGTTCTCGCTGTTGGTGACGGCATCATTGGTGTTTTCGCTCTTGTTGGCGAGGACAACGGTGCTGTCTTTGCCGTATTATTGAGGCTGTTTGTTGCCGCGCTTAGTTTTGTTGAGGGGCTTTGTTGGACAGCTATTTTACCCTGCGATCGAATATTGAGGCTTCTGGCGAGTTTGTGGATCGCAAGAGCCGGTTTATTGCCCAGCTGGTCCATATTGAATCCGAGGATGAGGCGAATGCCTTCATCGAGATGGTTCGTAAGCGTCATTACGACGCTCGACACAATGTTCCCGCGTGGATTTTGGTAGATGGACGCGAGCGTCAGAGTGATGATGGTGAGCCGAGCCGCACGAGCGGCATGCCGACGCTCGAGGTGTTGCGCGGCGCTGGGCTCAAAAATGTTTGCTGCGTGGTGACGCGCTATTTTGGCGGCACGCTGTTGGGGCCCGGTGGCTTGGTGCGCGCCTATACCGCGGCGACGCAGGCGGCGGTGGCAGCTGCTCAGGAGGCAGGGCAGGTCGTTGAGATGACGAGCGTCGTGCCTGTTGATGTGCACGTGGCCTATCCGCAGTATGAGCAGGTGCTTCGTTTGGCGCAGGATTCGGGTGCCAAGGTTTCGGATACCGATTACGCGGATGCCGTGACGATTCATTTGGTGTTTAAGGCGGGGGAGCAGGAGCCGTTTTGCGCTAAGATGCGCGAGCTTATGGCGGGGCGCGAGGAGATTGAGGTCGGCGCTCCCAAATTTGCCGAGTTCTAACGGCGACGGCCGGCGTGCTTTTGGATGAATCCCAAGCACGCCGGCCGTCGTTTTCTGTTGCCGCCGTTTACTCGGCGAGCTGCTTTAGCACATCGCAGGCGATCTCGATGGCGTCGTCGATGCAGCCGGGGCAGCTGCGGAGCGGACCATTGTCCGATCCGATGCCCTTGAGCGTGCCGCAGACGGTCGTCGTGTTTTTCGTTTTAAAACGCTTGGCGATTTCGCGCGACAGCTTGTAAGTCTGGCCCTTGGTCTTGGGGTTATCCATGCCGTCGCTCATTACAAAGCCCATGATGGCCACGGCGCCCGAGATAGCGCCGCAGGTCTCGGTCATGCCGCCCATGCCGGCGCCAAAGCCCTCGGTGAGGATAAAGGCGGTCTGGGGGTCGAGCCCGACGGAGGGTGCGAGCGTGCAGGCGACGGCCTGTGCGCAGTTAAAGCCACGGGCGTGGTATTCGGCAGCCTGAGCCTGACAGGCGGTGATGTCGAGCTGGGCAGTATCGATTTGCTTCATCGTTGTCTCCTCGGTAACGGTGTACTCGCCTATGGTACCCTTGCCGATGCATTTGTTCATCGAAAGCCTCATGTATGCCTCATTTTTATCTATCGAATAAATGCCAAGATCTGCGATAAATGCCCCCGGTTGATTTGTCTCATAACCTACCTTGGGGATGGGTTGAGAGGGGTGCGGGGTAGCGGTATCGTGAACCGGATAAAAATGTAACCCAGGCAAGGGAGCTAGATATGAGCGAGCAGACTATCGGTACGACATGTGTTCAGGGCGGCTATCACCCGGGAGATGCGGAGCCGCGCCAGGTGCCCATCTACCAGTCCACCACGTGGAAGTACGACACGTCCGAGCACATGGGCAAGCTGTTTGACCTGGAGGAGTCTGGCTATTTCTACAGCCGTCTGCAGAACCCTACGTGCGATCTGGTTGCCGCCAAGATCTGCGAGATGGAGGGCGGCACCGCTGCGATGCTCACGAGCTCGGGCATGGCTGCGAACTTCCTCGCGATCTTTAACGTGGCCGGCGCCGGCGATCATGTGGTCGCAAGCTCGGCCATCTACGGCGGTACCTACAACCTGCTTGCCCATACCATGGGTCGTATGGGCGTTACCTGCACGTTCGTTGCCCCCGATTGCACCGATGAGGAGCTCGAGGCAGCCTTTGAGCCCAATACCAAGCTCGTCTTTGGCGAGACGATCGCCAACCCCGCCCTTGCCGTGCTCGATATTGAGCGCTTTGCCAAGGCCGCGCATGACCACGGCGTGCCGCTGATGGTCGACAACACCTTCCCGACGCCCGTGATGTGCCGTCCCTTTGAGTGGGGCGCCGATATCGTTACGCACTCCACCACCAAGTACATGGATGGCCATGGGGCCTGCCTGGGCGGCGTGATAGTCGACCACGGCCAGTTTGATTGGATGGCCCATGCGGACAAGTTCCCGGGTCTCACCACGCCCGATGAGAGCTACCACGGCGTGACCTATGCCGAGAAGTTCGGTCGCGAGGGCGCCTTCATTACCAAGGCAACCGCTCAGCTCATGCGCGACCTCGGCCCCATGCAGAACCCGCAGGCGGCGTTTTTCCTGAACAGCTCGCTCGAGAGCCTGCATGTGCGCATGCCGCGTCATTGCGAGAACGGCCTGGCTGTTGCCAAGTTCCTGCAGAGCCATCCCAAGGTGCGCTTCGTGAGCTATCCGGGTCTGGAGGGCGACAAGTACTATGACCTGGCTCAAAAGTACATGCCCAACGGTACCTGCGGCGTTGTGAGCTTTGGCTTTAACGGTGGTCGCGCGGCGGCAGAGACCTTTATGAAGAGCCTCAAGCTCGCTCAGATCGCCACGCATGTGGCCGACGCCCGCACTTGCTGCCTGCATCCCGCTAACGCCACGCACCGCCAGATGAACGATGAGGAGCTTATCGCCTGTGGTATCTCCGCCGACATGGTGCGCCTGTCGTGCGGCCTCGAGGATACGGCCGATCTGATTGCCGACCTTGAGCAGGCGCTCGAGCAGTGCTAGGCTAGCGTTCGTGCAAGGCGCCGATGCCGGCAGAAAGCTTCGGCGACCTTTAGCTCCGATACCTTAGGCGGGGCCCCAATCGCGACTGTTTGCAGGCGATTGGGGCCCCGTTTTTGTGTTGCGCCACTCGAAAGGATGGATATGGAGAAAACCGCAGAGCAACTGCACCGCGAACACATCGCTCTTGAGGGAGACACCCATGGCAAGAACAAATGGGCGATTCTGTTTACGGTGCTCATCATGACGTTTATGGTGTGTCTGGATTCGACCGTCGTGACCGTGGCGCTGCCCGTGATGCAAAAGGAGCTGGGCGTGGGCCTCGATCGCATTCAGCTGGTAAGCTCGGTGTATCTGCTTGCGGCTTGTGCGGCGATGCGGCTTTGTGGTGCGATGCGGCTTGTGGGGCGGGCGGGGGTCGGTCCGTGGTAGACTATCGAACAACGTTTATTAATCGCGCGGTATCGTTGCCGTGAGAAGGGGTTGCGCCATGCAGGAGCTTGAGGACCGTATTCGCCATGACGGCATCGTAAAGGCCGGTAATGTCCTTAAGGTTGATGCTTTCCTCAACCACCAGTGCGACGTTGAGCTGTTTGACCACATGGGCGCCGAGTGGGCCCGTCTGTTCGAGGATGTCGAGATTAACAAGATCCTTACGATCGAGGCTTCGGGCATTGGCATGGCCTGCATCGCAGCCCAGCATTTTGGCGGCGTGCCGGTGGTCTTTGCCAAGAAGGCGCAGTCCATCAACCTCGACGGCGAGCAGTATGCCACGACCATCTACTCCTTTACCAAGCAGAGGGAGTACCCGGTCATCGTTGGCAAGCGCTTCCTGTCCGAGGGCGACAAGGTCCTGATTATCGACGACTTCCTGGCCAACGGATGCGCGCTCGAGGGTCTTATCAAGATCTGCGAGGCTGCGGGTGCCGAGGTGTCCGGCATTGGCATTGCGGTGGAGAAGGGCTTCCAGGGCGGTGGCGATAAGCTCCGCGAGCGCGGCTTCCGTGTTGAGAGCCTGGCCCGTATCGCCGATATGGACTGTGAGAACGGCGAGATCACCTTCGCCTAAGCGCGCAACACAAGCGATTGGTATGCGATGTGACAAAGGGGGTGTCCCTTTGTCACATTTTTTGTATGAGGGGAGGTGTTGATATGGATGAGAACAAGATGGGATGGCGTGAGTATGCGCGCTATGCCGAGATGTCGGTCGAGGAGCTGGCGCGCGATTGCGAGGTGCAGGTGTTTCGCGCGACGGGTCCGGGCGGGTAAGGCGTGAACACGACGGACTCGGCGGTGCGCATGAAACATATCCCTACGGGGATTACCGTGACGGCGCGCGAGAGTCGCAGCCAGTTCCAAAATCGTAGCTGCTGTTTACGTAAGCTACACGCTGAGCTTGAGCGTCGCGGGCGTCCACCGCGTCGACGCGTAAAGACCAAGGTGCCTCAGCGCTCTCGCCAGCGCAGACTTAATGACAAGCACTTCAACGCCATTAAAAAGGCCAACCGCCGCAAGCCGGGCGGGGAGGAGTGATCTTCTCGATAAGTTGCGGTGAAATAGGGGCTGTTTTGCGGCTTTACCTGCATAAACAGTCCCTATTTCACCGCAACTTAGGGGTGGTTAGCGGGTTGGACGCCAGACTTGGAGGGCGCCGGGTAGGATGTCGACTTCGATGCGCGAGGCGATAACAGGTTCGCCGTCGGCCTGGATGGGGTAGTCGGGCTCCTCAAAGGTAAGCTCGACATGGCGGCAGCGGCGCATGCAAACCGGCGGCAACTTGGTATGGTGGCCGTCCTTGGCCGAAAGGAACATGGGAAGCGCGACCGCGCGCGGAACGGGACCGCAGGCGTAGCAAACGTCGAGCATGCCGTCGCACGGGTCGGCGTCGGGACAGATGCGATAGCCCGAGCCATAGGTGGGGCCCAGCTGAATCGCCATGATGATCGCCCTCACGCGCTCGGCGGGCGCGCCGTCAAAGCTGACTGTCATGGGGTAGTTGCGATAGCGCAGGCCAAACTGTTCAAGTCCCGAGAGGGTGTAGAGCGGAGCGCCGGTGAGGCCCGTCTTTTTGCGCAGCTCGGTGGTGCCCAGGCCGATGGCGGCGTCAATACCGACGGAGAGCGTCTGGTCGTAGTACTCAACGGAAGCCTCGCCGCTACCGCTTACAGGGTTCCATGAGCGAATGCGACCGATGTCCTGACGCTGCAGCTCGCAGGTGAGCAGCGCGCCAAAATCCTTGCCGGAGAAATCTTCTATACCGAGCGTTTGGGCAAAATCGTTGCCGGAACCCACGGGTAGGATGGCAAGAGCGGGGCGGGGGTCCTCCTTTTGTGCCATAAGCCCGTTGACGACCTCGTGGATCACGCCGTCGCCGCCAAGGGCGATAACGGTGCGATAGCCCTGAGCCTGTGCGGCCAGCTCCTTGGCGTGCCCCATACGCTCGGTCAATACCAGGTCAAACTGGGATGCGCGTGCAGTCATGTCCAAAAAGCGTTGCAGGCGCTCGGCAACTTCGCGCGCCGCACCCGATTGGGCGGCTGGGTTGGCGATGATGAGCGTTCGACCAAAATCAGTTGCGTGCATGGGCGACTCCCGGCATATGGCGTGACGGTGCGGTCGCGCTCGGGTCGAATTGCCCCCCGATTGTGGCTGCACGGCGAATACTTACGTCTACTCTATCAGGTCGTTGTGGCGCTCGATAGCATCCGCTACCGTACCGCCCTCGTCCACTATAAGCGAACGGCGCTTGGGTGAGATGATGCGCTGGGCAGGGTACACGCCGCGGTGTCCGCCGGCGAGATAGCTGATAAAGGCCACGATGACAAAGAACCCGGCGGCCGTGCCGTGGAACAGGTCGATGGCCATCATGCAGGTGGTGATGGGCACGTTAAGGCCGGCACAGAACACGCCGAGCATGCCGAGAGCCGCCAGAAAACTGGGGTCGAGCCCGGTAAGGCAACCGATCCAGCCACCGAGTGCCGCACCGATGCCAAACAGGGGCGTGACCTCGCCGCCTTGGAAACCGGCACCCAGGGTGAGTGCCGTTACGACGAGCTTGATGGCGGCGTCGGCGAGGGTGGTGTTGCCGGCAAACCCGGCGCCCGAAAGCCACGTGGAAAGGCCGGCGTAGTCCCAGGCGTCGAGGAGAGCATAGACAGCCAAAACCACGAGTGCGCCTATAAGTGCGCGAACGAGGTAATTGGTGATAAAGCGACCGTACAGGCTCTTGACGGTTCGAACCGACCAGGCAAAGAGGCGTGCCGTCAGACCGAAGATAATGGCGCTGATAACAACGATAACGACCGTTTTGGGCGTCATGGCGGGAACGCTGGCGATGGCATTCGCTTCGTACTCGGTACCCAGGGCGAGTGATGTAAAGTAGCCGGTAAACGAGGCGACCAGGCAGTAGATCCCTGCGGTGTAGTCGATCTTGCCGATAAAGCACATCTCCATGCCAAAGAAAGCTCCGGCAAGGGGCGAACCGAATACGGCGCCAAAGGCCGACGAGATGCCGGCGAGCATGAGGTCGTGGTGGTCATGCTTTTTGAGGTGGGCGAGGCTTGAGATGTTGCTGGCGATGGTGCCGCCAATCTGCACCGCGGCCCCCTCGCGACCGGCCGATCCGCCCGTTAGGTGCGTGAGCGTGGAGCAGACGAAGGTGAGGACGGCCATGCGCTTATGGATGAGGCGTGTGCCCAGAGCGGAGTCGATGACCAGGTTGTTACCGCGTTTGGCGGCAAGACCGTGGTTTTTGTACACCCATGCGGTGGCAACGCCCACAACGGGAAGCATGGCGTAGGTCCACGTATGGTGCTCGCGATAGTCGGTCGCGATATTCAACGAGGCCAAAAACGCCCAAGCGGCAACGCCCATGGCGAGCGAGACGATGACGACGAGTACGAGCAATTTAGCGCTCGCGAGTAGGTTGTGGGCATTGCGGCGCGTGTCGGCAGCCAAGAGATGCTCGGAGCGGGTGAGCTGTTGCCTGCCTGCCATGATGACGTCGTTCAGGGAGAAAAAGCCGCCATCGTCGAGCGGCTGGGAATGATCCTGCGCCTCGTTTGCGGTTTCGGGTTTGTCGGTAAAAGCCATACGTTCCTCTTTTAGGTTGCAACACGAGCATTATAGAACGTGCCAAACGTGACAAACCGGCAGGTTGGTTTCGGTCCTGTTTCGCGGCTTGCGGCCGACAGATGTATTCGAGAACGTGGGTCGTTTCGCCGTCGTGCGGCAGGGGATTATACTGAGACAAGCATAAAGAATTGGCGCCCCCGTTGTGCGCTGTGGCATTAAGAGGTGCATATGGCAGAGAAACTCATTCCGCTGGAGGACGCGCAGTCGATTGTTCTGTCGCACGTTGCTCCGACCGATCTCGTCGAGATTCCCGTGTGGCAGGCCGCCGGTCTTCCCTTGGCCGAGGACGCGGTGGCCGATATCGACATTTCGCCGTTTGCCAACAGCGCTATGGACGGATATGCCGTGCGCACGGCGGACTTGGTGCAGGCATCTGGCGAGGCGCCGGTGACGCTCGACGTTATCGGACACGAGGCTGCGGGCCATGTGTTTGAGGGCGCAATCGGCACGGGCGACACGGTTCGTATCATGACGGGTGCGCCGGTTCCCGAAGGTGCCGATGCCGTGGTGAAGTACGAGATCGTCGATGTGCTCGACGGTGACGGCAACGAGGGTTCGCGTGTGAGATTCTCGGCGCCGGCCAAGGTGGGGGAGAACGTTCGATCGGCTGCTGAGGAAGCGCATGCTGGCGACGTCGTGATGTACGTTGGAGAGGTTGTGGCTCCGGCGGGCGCCGGCTTGCTGGCGAGCGCCGGGTATGCGAGCGTGAAGGTGCATGCCGCGCCGCGCGTGGGCATTATCTCGCTGGGGACGGAACTGGTCGCACCGAGTAACGTGCCGGCGCGCGGGCAGATTCGCGACTCCAACTCGTCGGCGTTGATGGCCGAGGCGCTCGATGCAGGAGCCGAGCCCGTGTTCTACGGCATTGCGCCCGATGATGAGCAGGCGATTGCCGAGTTGGTGCATCGCGCCGCGCAGGAGTGCGATTTTGTCATTACGAGTGGTGGCGCCTCTGCGGGTGATTACGACTATGTGACGGCGCTCGTTCGGCGCGAGGGCGAGGTGCTGTTCGACCGCATCTCGATGCGTCCCGGCAAGGCCATCACGTTTGGCCTGCTTGGGGGCAAGCCATATTTGGGACTTTCGGGCAATCCCGCGGCGGCGTATGTGGGCTTTGAGATGCTCGCCCGCCCGGCGATCCGCAAGATGCGCGGCTTTGCCGAGGGCCTGCGTCCCGTGCAGCAGGCGAAGCTCACACACGGCGTGAAGAAGCGACAGCATCGCCGCTTCTTCGATCGTGCCACGGTTTTGCGCGACCCCGAGACCGGTGAGCTGTTGGTGACCGAGGCCAAGACGCAGAATTCGGCGCTGCTCGGCACGATGCAGCGGGCCAACTGCCTGCTGCGTATTGACGAAGGCCCGTGTGACCTCAGGGCGGGCGACGTCGTGGATGTCATGCGTGTCGACTTGCCTGAGGGCACGGTGCTATAGGAGGAATGCTATGGAGCTGAAGATATCGATTGTGACGTGCTCGGATACGCGCGATCTTGCCCAGGACGAGGCGGGTGCTGCGCTCGAGGAACTCATCGCGGCGCAGGGCTGGGCGGTCGCCTCACATGTGGTCGTGCGCGACGACATCAGCGAGATCGGTGATGCCATTGTGGAAGCGGCCGATGAGTACCACGCCAATGTCGTGCTCACCTGCGGCGGCACGGGCCTTTCGATGCGTGACGTGACGCCCGAGGCGACGCGTGCCGTCTGCGACCGCGATGTACCGGGCATTGCAGAGGCAATCCGTGCGTACTCCATGACCAAGACGCGCCGCGCTATGCTTTCGCGCGCCGTGTGCATGCAGCGTGGGCATACGCTTGTCATCAACTTTCCGGGATCAACGAAAGCAGCCCGCGAAAGCTGGGAGGCTGTGAGCGACCAGCTGGAGCACGCAGCTCAAATGACGGCGGGGGGCGGGCACGCCAAATAAGCGCATTACCTGCGGCGGAGTGACCTTACGGGCTGCTCCGCCTTTTTTATGCAGCGACAGTGCGGGCCGTCTCGTGGTTATCGGTAAAGGAAAATTATTAGACGAGAAATATTTATCACAAACACTATTCGTGCAAAAGTATAATCTAGTAACAGAATAAAGCTTGCGGCGGGGTGCCCGGGCGTAGCGTTCGAAAGGGTTGAACATGTTCGATACGGTTTCTCGCCGCGGGTTCGTTTCACTTTCCGCTGTCGCCGCAGCCGGCCTTGGGCTTGCCGGCTGTTCCGGCAACAAGACGTCTGGGCCGACTGGCTCCGATGCCGGTTTTGCTAAGGCATCTTCCAAGAAGACTGTCGAGCTGCAAGCCTTTGCCGCCAACTCGCTCGAGAAGGCCCTGCCCGAGGTTCAGAAGCTCTATACCGACCAGACCGGCACCACGTTTGCCGACACGCAGTTTAAGGCGTCTGGCGACCTTGTCGAGCAGATGCGCGCCGGTGCCGCCGTCGACGTACTCATCACGGCCTCCAAGGGCACCATGGACGACGCCGAGGCCGCCGAGCTCGTCGACGCCGACACGCGTGAGGACATGTTCGTCAACGACCTCGTGATCATTCGCGCCGAGGGCTCCGACACCAGGGTCGAGGCCATCGCCGACGTCGCGAATCTGGACGGCAAGATTGCCATCGGCGACGCCAAGACCGTTCCCGCCGGCAAGTACGCCAACCAGGCCTTGGCTTCTGTGGGCCTCTACACCGGCACCGAGGGCGACGACGGCGAGTATGCGCCCGATCTCGCCGACAAGGTGGCTCTGGCCGACAAGGTCGGCACCGCTGCGTCTTACGTCTCTACGGGCGACTGCGTGGCCGGTTTTGTCTACAGCTCCGATATCTTCCGCTACGACGGCATCGAGGAGACCTTCGTGTGCCCCGAGGACTCGCACAAGCCCATCGTGTATCCCGGCGCTGTCGCCGATAGCTCCGAGCACGCCGACGAGGCCAAGGCGTTCATCGACTTCTGCCTGACCAACAAGAAAGCCCAGAAGATTTGGGCTAAGTACGGCTTTGAGCTTTCCGCGTAGTTCGCAACATTGCTGCATAACGATATGCTTGAGGGCGGGCGTTCTCGCGATCGCCCGCCCTTTTGATTGAACCGGCGTGTCCGCGCGCCGTTGCCCTGTGTTTGAGGAGTCGCCCGTGCCAAGGAAAACGATTCGCCTGCTCGCCGTGCTGGCTGCGGTTCTGTGCGTGCTGACCGCACCGCCCGGGGTTGCTCGGGCCGAGGAACTCTTCACCACCGCCGATGGCTGCCAGGCGACCGAAGATTCCGCGCTTATCGATGGCGTCGGGTTTGGCCTCAACGCGTTTGAGCGCAATGCCAAGGGCACGGCCCGTTCGTTTGCGGGTCAGCCCGAGGGTTACCGTTTTCCTATCTACAAGAAGACGACCCTCGTGACGGTGACGACGCCTGAGAGCATCGTGGTCTGGCTCGACGCCCATGCCGCCAAAGACGCGGGGCTCGACATCTCAAAGGCAGATGACCAAAAGGCGCTCAAGAAGATGCTCGTGGGGCTCGACAAGTCGCACTCCATGGGTGGGGCGTTGCTGGAGGACTCTAATCTCGAATGGGTCTTTACCTCGGATAACGCGCTGGTGCAAAGCGATTACCGCTATCAGTTTAAAGTGAAGGGCGGCAACGGCGATTACTACACGGTAGTGAATGCCGCCGACGCCGCGAATGCCGAGCTAGATTTGGGTGACGGCGCCCTGTGGAGTGATAACGCCGCCCTCGTGCGGTATGCGGACGTGTCGACGACGGTGCCGCCGTCGCTGGCGGAGCGCGCCGCAGCCTTCTTTGGCGACATCGACTATCGCCCGTTTTGGGTGTCCATAAAAACGAGCGGCCTTGCCCTGCTGATCTCCTTTGCGCTGGGGCTGTTCGCCGCGTGGAAGACTATGGGTACCTCGAGTCGCATCAAGGGCCTGCTCGATTCGGTTTTTACGATTCCTATGGTGCTGCCGCCCACGGTCTGCGGCTTTCTGCTCCTCATGCTGTTTGGCCGCTCGACCGGGGTGGGCCAGTGGCTTATCGCGCACGGCATCTCGATCGTCTTTACGTGGCCGGCGGCGGTGATATCTGCCGTGGTGGTGTCGTTTCCCCTGGTCTACCGTACGGCACTCGGTGCCTTCGAGAGCCTCGACACGCAGATGCTCGACGCCGCGCGAACCTTGGGATGGTCCGAACGTCGCATCTTTGCCAAGCTCATGATGCCGCTTGGCTGGCCCTCCATCGCCGCCGGCACGGTGCTCGCCTTTGCCCGCGCAATGGGCGAGTTTGGCTGCACCCTGTTCTTTGCGGGCAACTACGCCGGTATTACGCAGACCATTCCCATCGCCATTTACTTTGAATGGATGGGCGGCAACACGTCGGTGGCCCTCTTTTGGGTCGTGGTCGTAATCATGTTCAGTTTCCTGGTCATTCTGTTTATCAACATGTACACCGCGCATTCGCAAAAGTATCGCGAGCGCGGCCTTTCCCGTGCGGAGCGCAAGCAGGCCAAAGATCTCGCCGGACGGGGCGATTCGCTCGACCCGGCGGGCGGCGATGCCTTGCGTATCGATCGCGAGGCGCTGGCCGAGCTCATGCGCGATGATGCCGCTTTGCAGGGAGGTCGATAGGCCATGTCGCTCGTTCTGGATATCAAAAAGCGCTATCCCGGGTTTACGCTCGACATGCAGCTTGAGGCCGGCGAGGAGCGCGTGGCGCTGCTGGGCGCCTCGGGTTGCGGCAAGAGCTGTACGTTGCGCTGCATTGCCGGCGTGGAGACGCCCGACGAGGGCAAGATCGTCGTCAACGGCATGACCTTTTTTGACTCGGCGGCGGGCATCAACCTGTCGCCCCAGGAGCGCAAATGCGCCCTGCTGTTCCAAAACTATCAGCTGTTTCCCAACATGACGGTGGCCGATAACGTATGTGCTGGTGTAAAGGACGCGGGCGACGCCGCGGCGCGCAAAAGGTTGGCGGAGCGCTATCTGGGCATTTTCGGCCTGGCCGATTTTGCCGACCGCTATCCCGCGCGCCTTTCGGGCGGACAGCAGCAACGCGTGGCGCTCGCCCGCATGGTGGCGGCGCATCCGGGCATCTTTATGTTCGACGAGCCCATGAGCGCGCTCGATTCCTATCTTAAGAGCGCCCTCGAGCAGAACATGCTCGACTTGTTCGATGTGTGCAACCGCACCGTGCTCTACGTGAGCCACGACATCGACGAAGCGTGCCGCCTCTGCCAGCGCATCTGCGTGATGCATAACGGGCGCGTCGAGGAGATCGGTTCTGTCGAGGACGTGGTTCGCCGTCCGCAGACGCTGGCGGCGCTGCGCCTGACGGGCTGCAAGAACACAAGCCGCGCACGAAAGATCGGGCCCGAGGAAGTTGAGGCGCTCGACTGGGGCATGACCTTTAACGTGGGTCGCGAGGTTCCCGATAATGTGGTGTACCTGGGCATTCGCGCAAGTTACTTCCATGTTGACAACCGTGCCGAGCGGGGTCGCAACAGCTACGACCTGCATGTGGCCCGCGTGAGCGATTCGCGCTTTGAGCGGCTGGTGCTGCTGGACGTACCGCGCGTCGATGCGCCCACGCGCCTGCAGTGGAAGGTCAACAAGGTGGGCGTGCCTGTCGACGGGCTGCCGCAAGCGGGCGAGACGCTGCGCATGCATTTTGATGCCAGTAGGATCCATTTGGTCTGTCGATAGCGCCGGGTAATGCCGTCGGGGATATAAGCCTCGGCGGCTTTGCCTTGCCGTTCGCCGAATGAGGGATGACAAACTCTTATCAATCAAGATAATAATTTATTAAACGGCGACTCACGACGCTGTCGTACGAATGTCAACGGTGCTCGCATGGTCGATGACCGTTGATATAGTTGACCAGCTATACGCCGCTCGAGATTATCGATGCCGCAGGCGCCTCGAGCGTGGCTCTGTGTGGTACGTCCGACGAGGTGATTCCCGAGGCCGAGAAGGTGCTGCCGGCAAATCTGTGTCCGCTCATCAAGTCGACGTACGGCTTTGCCTACTCGCAAAAGTGCCCGTTTACGTACTTTAGCGACATGATCATCGGCGAGACCACCTGCGACGGCAAGAAGAAGATGTACGAGCTGCTGGGGGAGCTCAAGCGCACGCACATTCTGCATCTTCCTCAGGGTCGCGACCGCGCCTACGAGCGTGAAGGCTGGTACGAGGAGTGCCGCCTGCTCAAGGAGGGACTCGAGGGCTTCTACGGCATCACGATTACCGACGATGACCTGCGCGCTGCCGTCCGTCGTCGCAACCGTCTGCGTGCGGCGCAGCTCGACATGTTTGCACTGCAGGCCAACCAGCCGGCGGCCATGAGCGGCGTCGACCTGATGAGCACCATGTTTGCCGGCACGTTCAGCTTTGATATCGAGGCCTATACGCAGCAGTTGGAGCAAAAGGTTGCCAAGCTGCACGAGGCCTATGACGCGGGCGAGCGCCCGGTTGCGGCGGATGCCAAGCGCATTCTGATCACCGGCTGCCCGGTGGGCGGCGTGATCAACAAGATCGGTCGCACCATCGAGTCCAACGGCGGCGTGGTCGTGTGCATGGACGATTGCTCGGGTGAGCGCACGGCGGCCATGATGATCGACCCGGATGCACCCGACATGCTGCGCGCCATCGCCGACCGCTACCTGGACATCAACTGCTCGGTCATGACGCCCAACGAAGGCCGCATGGAGAACACGCTGGCCATGTGCGAGAAGTATCACGTCGATGGCGTAGTGGAGAACGTGCTGCAGGCCTGCCACACCTTCAACGTGGAGAGTGCACGCATGCAGGAGGCCGTTGAGGGCGCAGGCATTCCGTATATGAAGATCGAGACCGATTACAGCAATGGCGACATGGGCCAGATCGAGACCCGCATCGCCGCCTTCATCGAAACCCTCTAGCTTCCTCAGGCACCGGATCTTGCCCCTCAAACCGTCGCTTGCGTACCCAAAGTACGCTGCGCTCCTCTTTCGGGGCAATCTCCGGCACCTGAGAAACCTAGAGCTAAGGCGCCTGAACGCGCCGCTACCTTTGATGTTTAGATTAGGAGAGAGCCATGATAGGGATCGGGATCGATATCGGGTCTACGGCGGCTAAGGCCGCTGTGGTCGACGGGGAGGGTTCGGTGGCGTGGACGTGCGTGCAGCCAACCGGGTTCTCCTCGGTCGATGCTTCCGAGCGTCTGCGTGGCGAGCTTACCGCGGCTGGCTATGACGTGGCTGCCGACCTGGCGCGTTCCGGCGAGCCCACCAAGATCAGCAGCATGTGCACGGTGTTTGCCGAGAGCGAGGTCATTAGTCTGATCGGCCGCGGCGAGCCGCGCGAGAACATTGCCCGTGGCGTGATCGACAGCGTCGTGTCGCGTGTGGCGACCATGGCCTCGCAAGCCGCGGGCGCCCCGTACTATCTGACCGGTGGTCTGTGCGAAAACGCCTATGTCGTCGAGCGTCTTGGCGCATTGGTGGGCTCGCCGGTCACTACCTCGCCCCAGGCCCGCTTTGCCGGTGCCATCGGCGCGGCCATTCGCGCCCAGGCGCTCGCGTAGGGGGCCGGTGCGATAAATTGCCCGCTCTCGGCGCCGTCATGCGTATACTGGGAGGAACTGATTGACCGATGAGAGGAGGTATCGATGGCTGACGATCTCATGAAGCTCACGCAGATGACTGCCGCGAGCGGTTGAGCCGCTAAGTTGGCTCCTGGAGCCCTCGCCCAGGTCCTGGGCGACTTACCCAATGTGCATAACGACAACCTGCTCGTGGGGTTCGATACCTCCGACGATGCGAGCGTCTTCCGCGTTGGCGATAACTTGGGCCTCGTGCAGTCCATCGACTTCTTCCCACCGATGGCCGACGACCCGTTCCTGTTTGGCCAGATCGCCGCGGCAAACTCGCTGTCGGACATATACGCCATGGGTGGGCGGCCGAGCCATGCCATGAACCTGCTTTGCATACCCAGTTGCCTGGGCGTTGAGGTTGCCGGCCAGATTCTGGCGGGCGGCGCCGACAAGTGCGTCGAGGCCTGCTGTGCCATCGCGGGCGGCCACACCATCAACGACGACGAGCCCAAGTACGGCCTGTCCGTGAGTGGCTTTGTCGCGCTCGACCACATGCTCGCCAACAGCGGCGCACGCGTGGGCGATGTTCTGCTGCTGACCAAGGCGATCGGCTCGGGCATCATCACTACGGCCATTAAGGGCGAGCTCATCGAACAGGACGAGGCCGCAGCCATGTTTGACTCGATGCGGACCCTCAACGAGGCTCCGATTCGTCTGGCCGAGGACCTCGAGCTTCATGGCTGCACCGACATCACGGGCTTTGGCCTGATCGGACATGCGTGCGAGATGGCCGAGGGCTCGGGCGTGCAGATTGAGCTTGTGTCGGGGGCGGTGCCGCTCTTTGACCAGGTGCTCGACATGGCACGCCTTGGCATTATCCCTGCCGGCGCCTACCGCAACCAGGACTTCTTTGGCTCGCGCGTGGCGGTCGACGATGGCCTGGAGCCGGGCATGCTCGACGCGCTGTACGATCCGCAGACCTCGGGCGGCCTGCTTATCGCGGCGCCTGCTGCCGATGTGGATGAGCTTGCGCGCCGCCTGCATGCCGAAGGACGTATCGCCTCCGTCGTCGGCCGCGTGTGCGAGCCGGTGCCGGGCGGTTCTGCCGTCCACGTTGTCCGCTAGCCCGCACGTTTATGTAACTGTTTACCGTTCTCTAGAACGGTTCTTTCGAAAGGAAATGCTATGTCTACCAAGATTGAAGTTAATGCCATGGGCGATGCCTGCCCTCTGCCCGTCGTCAAGACGCTTAAGGCGCTCAAGCAGCTCGATGGCGAGGGCGTTGTCGTGACCTCGGTCGATAACGAGACCGCCGTCAAGAACATCTCCAAGATGGCGCAGGAGAAGGGCTGCACGGCCTCGGTCGAGAAGGTTTCTGACGCCGATTGGCACGTGACCGTGGCGACCGCCGGTGCCGTGGCCGTTGCGGACCCCGAGCAGGATGGCGCTGCCTTCTGTGATGCCAGCGTCGGCAAGGGCAAACTCGTCATTTCCGTCTACACCGACTGCATGGGCCGCGGCGACGACGAGCTGGGCCACAAGCTCATGAAGGCCTTCATCTTTGCCGTGACGCAGCAGGAGGAGCTGCCCGCGACCATGCTGTTCTACAACGGCGGCGCCAAGCTCACCGTCGAGGGCTCGCCGGTGCTCGATGACCTGAAGGGCCTGGCCGAGCAGGGCGTCGAGATTCTCACTTGCGGTACCTGCCTGGACCACTTTGGCATTAAAGACCAGCTTGCGGTGGGCGAGGTCACCAACATGTACGTGATCGTGGAGAAGATGGAGCAGGCCGTGCGCGTCGTGCGCCCGTAGCGTATTGGTTGGAGTTGCCATGAGGGAGAAGCGCCCGGCGCTTGTCATCACGTTTCCCACCACGGCGGCCGCCATGGGGTGCGAGACCCTATGCATCGAGCGCGGCCTTCCCGGGCGCACGATTCCCGTGCCCGGGGAGGTCGCTGCCGGCTGCGGCTTGGCGTGGAAGGCGTTGCCTGCCGATGAGGAGCTGCTGCGCGCCGAGCTTGCCGCAGCTGGTGTTCCCACCGAGGGCTTTACGGTGATTGAAATGTGGGAGGTCGTGCGATGATCTATCTGGATAACGCGGCGACGACCATGCATAAGCCGCAGACGGTCATCGATGCCGTGACGCAGGCGATGTGCTCGCTCGGCAATGCCGGGCGCGGCGCCACGTCGGGTGCTCTCGATGCGGCTCGTACGATTCACGGTTGCCGTGCCAAGCTCGCGCGCCTTTTGGGTTGCCCGAGAGCGGACCATGTGTGCTTTACGCCCAACTCCACGGCTGCGCTCAACACCGCCATCTGTGGCGTGGTGCGCCCCGGCGACCGTGTGGTCACGACGGTGCTCGAGCACAACTCGGTGTTACGCCCGCTCAATCGCCTGTCGGCGGAACAGGGTGTGGCGGTTGAGCATGCGGGCTGCGACGCGAACGGCGTGCTCGACTACGACGAGCTCGAGCGGTTGGTGACGCCGGACACGCGTGCTGTGGTGGTGACGCACGCCTCCAATGTGACCGGCAACGCGGTCGACATTGCGCGCGTAGCGGCCATGGCCCATGCGGCAGGTGCGCTGGTGATCGTCGACGCCTCGCAGTCTGCCGGTACGGCGAAGATTGACATGGATGCCATGGGGCTCGACGTGGTGTGCTTTACCGGCCACAAGGGGCTCATGGGACCTCAAGGCACCGGCGGCCTGGCCGTGGTGGAAGGCATTGACGTGGCGCCGTGGGCCATGGGCGGCACCGGTGTACACAGCTTCGATGAGCTGCAGCCGCTTGAGTGGCCCACGCGCCTGGAGGCCGGTACGCTCAACGGTCACGGTATCGCGGGCCTTTCTGCCAGCCTCGACTTTATCGAGGCCCAGGGTGGGGTCGAGGCGATTGCGGCGCATGAGCGCTCGCTTGCAGAGCGCTTCCTTGCCGGCGTGCGCGAGATTCCGGGGATTAAGCTCTACGGTGCCTTTGACCAGCCGACGCGCTCGGCGATCGTTTCGCTTAACGTGGGTGATATCGACTCTGCCCAGATTTCGGACGCGCTCATGCAGGGGTGGGGGATTGCGACGCGCCCCGGCGCCCATTGTGCCCCGCTCATGCACCGCGCGCTCGGGACTGAGCGTCAGGGTATCGTTCGTTTCTCGTTTGGGTATTTCAACACGGACAGGGAAGTCGACACCGCGATTGACGCGCTCCGCGATTTAGCCTGTTAGAGCGTATATACTTGCGGGACGGGTCTTTTGCCCGTCCCGTTTTTGTTTCGACCCGAAAGGTGGTCCCATGGCCTCATCCGCCCCGCGCGGCCTGCGCTCCGACCATGTCGTTACCGTCGGCATCGCCCTGTTCTCGATGCTCTTTGGCGCCGGCAACCTCATTATTCCGCCGCTGTTGGCGCTGCAGGCAGGTTCTGCCACGCCGCTCGCCATGCTCGGCTTTCTGATTGCCGCCATCGGCCTGCCCGTCATGGGCTTTATCGCCGTGGCACTTGCCGGAACGGCGCGCGAGCTGGCCGGGCGTGTGCATCCTAAGTTTGGCGAATTCTTCGTTGCGGCGGTGTATCTAGCCATCGGCCCGTGCCTGGCTATTCCGCGCACGAGCTCCACGGCCTTCGAGATGCTGGTGCCGCTGCTGCCGGAGGGCGTCTCGCTCGGCACGGCACGTCTGGTGTTTGCCGTTGGCTTCTTCGTCGTCGCGTTTGTGCTCACGCTGCGTCCGGGCGTTATCACGCGCGTGCTCGGCCGCATTACGGGCCCCGCGCTCATTGCGCTCATCGTGCTGGTCGTGGGTGCCGCCGTGGTCTCGCCGTTGGGACCGGCTGCCGCGCCTCAGGCTCCCTACGATGCGGGCGCCGCCGTGCAGGGCTTTTTGACCGGCTACCAGACCATGGACCTGCTCGCTTCGCTCGCCTTTGGCATTATCATCGCCGAGACCATCCACGAGCTGGGCGTGAACGATGACAAGCGCGTGGCCTTCGAGATTTCGCGTTCTGGTGTGATCGCCGGCGTGCTCATGGCCATCATCTACTGCGGCCTGGCGCTTGCCGGCATGCAGCTCGGCACGGTTATACCCGACGCTACCAACGGCGCCGCCATCCTTGCCCGCTCTGCCTCCATGCACTTTGGTCTTGCCGGCACGGTCGTGGTCTTTGCGATCTTTTTCCTCGCCTGCATGAACGTGTGCATTGGCCTCATCAGCTGCTGCTCGCGCTACTTCTGCGAGACGTATGTGGTCGAAGGGGGAGCGGAGGCTTCCGAGGAGGCTATGCGCCGTCCCTTTGCGGTTCTCGCCTTTGTGTTCGCGGCGTTTTCTTGCGTGCTCTCCAACGTGGGTCTCGACGCGATCCTCATGTTCTCGGTGCCCATGCTCAACGCCTTGTATCCCGTTGCCATCGTGCTGGTGCTTATGGGCCTGGTGCACGGCTTTTGCGACGCGCATCCGCAGGTGTGGGTCTGGGTCGGCGGCGTCGTCGCGGTGCAGAGCGTAATCACTTCGGTCCGCGATGCGTTCTTTACGGGCGCGTGGCTGCCGTTCGATGCGCTGCCGCTGGCGGATATTGGAGCCGCGTGGGCGCCGGCCGCCGTGGTGGCGTTTGTGATTGGCCTGCTCCATAGCCAGTTTGTCACACATTCGAGGAGCTAGGGTATCGTCGCTTGCACAGGAGGGAAGTCTCCCCTATAATTTCCTTCGCTTTGGGACACGCAAGGTTTAGACCTTAGCTGCTCAACACCTTCGGGACGTGGCGCAGTTTGGTAGCGCGCCTGCTTTGGGAGCAGGATGTCGCAGGTTCAAATCCTGTCGTCCCGACCATATCTTGCGGGCGTAGTTCAATGGTAGAACCCCAGCCTTCCAAGCTGATGACGCGGGTTCGATTCCCGTCGCCCGCTCCATAGGATAGTTTTAACGGCTTTGGCTCTATTTGGTGCCAGAGCCGTTTTCATAAGCGTGCCGGGCGACGGGAATCGAACCCGGCAGGGTGCGAAGCCGAGAAAATGCGTGAGCATTTTCCAGCGCAGCACGCAAGGGCCAATGGCCCGCAGCGAAACAAGGGTTTGCGAAGCAAACCCTTGGACTTCCCGTCGCCCGCTCCATAAGATTGATGAATGGATCTGCTTCCTTTTGGAAGCAGAGCATTTTCATATACATGCCGGAGACCCCACATCCCCTCCTAAGTTGCGGTGAAATACGGACTGTTTTCCGGCTTTTATGGCCCATGTAGTCCGTATTTCACCGCAACTTGCACCTGAGCTTCAGGTTGAGATTGCTCGGCCAGGAAACGCCGGCTATTATCTGGCAGATTATGGTTGGCACGTGCCGTCGCTACTCGAGGCCTGCGATGCGCTGCTCGATGAGCGCGGTTTTCGCGGGTCGGCCAAGGCCGGCATCTTGGTGTTTGACGACGACTTTGGCCTGCATGCTCAGCAGGTGGCTCCATCTGCCTGCTCGACAAACGCGACGTAGCCCGCAAGTCGATGTTCACCACGCATTCGCTCCCTTTGTCGATTCTGATCGAAGAAACCGAGTAATCGTGCGATGATATCTTCTTCATAGGGATTCAGCCGGGCGACACGGAGTTCTACAACCCCATGTTCCCGGAAGTCTTTGACGCCGTTGACGCCGTGTACGACGCCGTGGCCGCTAACGACTTTTCCCACTTTGTCCGCTTGGGACAGGAGCTGTAGCAGCGCTTGTCCCTGGTGATTAGGAAAGAAGTGATTGACATGGCAGATTCCAAGGTGGAGTACCCTGCCCCCGATTGCCTGGCGCCCGCCGCGATCGAGGCCAAGACCGAGGCCGCCGGTGTGACCAAGGCTAACCTGCCGGTCGATAAGGCCTTTCTGTTGGCAATGTTCGCCGGTGCGTTTATCGCCTTCGGCGGTCTGTTCTTTACGGTGTTTTTGAGCGACAGCACGCTGGGCTGGGGTGCCCAGCGCGTCGTGGGCGGCCTGTGCTTTTGCCTGGGCCTGGTGCTGGTGCTGGTGTGTGGCGCCGAGTTGTTCACCGGTAATTCGCTTATGGTCTGCGCGCTCAAGAGCAAAAAGATCACCCTGGTCCAGATGCTCAAGGCTTGGGTCGTTGTATGGCTTGGCAACTTTGTCGGCGCCCTGTTCATCGTCTTTTTGGTGTACATGGCCGGCATTTACAAGCTCAACGGCGAGGCGGTCGCCAATTCCATGGTGAGTGTCGCCGCCGGCAAGGTGACGATCGACTGGCTGACGATCTTCTTCCGCGGCATCCTGTGTAACATCTTTGTGTGCCTGGCCGTGTGGATCGGTACCGCCGGCAAGACCGTGGTCGATAAGGTCGTGGGCATTCTGCTGCCCATCGCCGCCTTTGTGGCCTGCGGTTTTGAGCACTGCGTTGCCAATATGTACTTTTTGCCCATGGGTGCCGTGATGCACGCGTGCGGCTATGGTGCCGACGTCGTCGGCGCCGATGCGCTCAACGCCGCGGGCATTGCGTTTAACCTGTCCGCCGCCACGCTGGGCAACATCGTGGGCGGTGCGGTTCTGGTCGCGCTCGGCTACTGGTTTATCTACGCCAAGAAGTCTGAGGCGTAAGGTACCGTCTGTTTGAAGTCGGACCTTCCGCGGGGCGTCGCCGTGCGAGGATAATAGCGATTGATTGACTCAGCCGATCGAATCGGCTGATAGTTTGACGTTCGAACGATTGATTCACCTTTGGTTTTGAAAGGCCGCACATGAGCGATAGCCAGAACATGTCCGATGAGGTTCGCGCCCGCCTGCGCGCCATTCCCTCCGTCAACGAGCTGCTCGCCGAGTGGCCGGTAGTGAAGGCGGCGGGGGAGACCTGCGACGCGGTGGTGCATGCCGCCGTCACGGCCGAGCTCGACGAGGAACGCGCCGCCATTCGCGCCGGTGCCGCCCCGCGCTCTAAGCGCGACCTGGCCTCGGCGATCGAGTGGCGTGCGCACCGCTCCGCGCTGCCGAGCCTGCGCCCTGCCGTCAACGCCACGGGCGTGGTCATCCATACCAACTTGGGCCGCGCCCCGCTCGCGGAGTCGGCGGCAAAGGCCGTGGCCGAGGTTGCGCGCGGGTACAGTACGCTCGAGTACAGCGTGGACACCTGCTCGCGCGGGTCGCGCAAGGAACACGCCGCGCAGCTGATCCGCTCGCTCACCGGTGCCGAGGACGCGCTTGTGGTCAACAACAACGCCGCCGCGGTGCTGCTGGTGCTGGCTACCCATGCCGCAGGCAAGGAGGTCATCGTTAGCCGCGGCGAGCTTGTCGAGATCGGCGGCAGCTTTCGCATCCCCGATGTCATGGCGTCTTCGGGCGCCAAGCTCGTCGAGGTCGGCGCCACCAACCGCACGCACCTAGCAGATTATGAGCAAGCCATCACGCCCGATACGGCCATGATTCTCAAGGTCCATCCTTCCAACTATCGCATCGAGGGCTTTCACGAGGAGGTGAGCTCGCGGGAGCTTGCGGCGCTTGCTCACAAGCATGGCCTGCTGTTCTATGAGGACCAGGGGTCGGGCGCGCTCCTGCCCGATGACATCCTGGTGCGCGGTGGCGAGGAACCCACGCCGGCTTCGGTCGCGGCGGGGCTCGATATCGTGTCGTGCTCGGGCGATAAGCTGCTGGGCGCGGCGCAGGCGGGCATCATCATGGGCCGTCGCGATCTGGTCCAGGCCTGCGGCGCACATCCGCTCATGCGCGCTCTGCGTCCGGGCAAACTGGCTCTGTCGGCGCTCGAGACCACGCTGCGTATCTACATGGACGGCGCCGATGTTGCCCATCGCGATATTCCGGTGCTCAGCATGCTTACGCTGCCGCAGGCCCATTTGGAGCGACGTGCCCGCAAGCTGCGCGATCGTATGGTCGCCGGGCTCGATAAGGCCGGTTGCCCGTGCGCCGTTCAGGTGGAGATCGTCGAGGAATCGTCGACCCCCGGTGGCGGCTCGCTGCCTACCATGGAGCTGCCCACGATGTGCGTTGCCGTGCGTCTTGTTGACGCGCGCCTGACGGTCGATGCGCTCAAGCGCTCGCTTGTCCAGGACTTCGACACGCCGGTCGTCACGCGAACCTCGCACGATCGCATTTTGTTTGACGTCCGTACGCTCGTGGGCGACCGCGATATCGAGACGGCGGCGTCGACGCTTGCCGCATGCGTTGAGAAGGCGCTTGCACGATGAGTGAGGTCCAGGCGCTGGTGGAGTGTCCCGTTATCGTTGGCACGGCGGGCCACGTCGACCACGGTAAGTCGGCATTGATCGAGGCACTGACCGGCAAGAATCCCGACCGTCTGGAGGTTGAGCGTCGTCGAGGTATGACCGTTGAGCTTGGCTTTGGCGAGCTGGCGCTGCCGAGTGGCAAGATTGTCGGCCTGGTCGACGTGCCTGGCCATGCCCACTACCTGCGCGCCATGGTGCAGGGCGCCACGGGTATCGACGTGGCCGTGCTGGTGGTTTCGGCCGTCGAGGGCGTGATGCCGCAGACCCGCGAGCACGCGCATGTGCTGGAGCTGCTGGGCGTTACGCATATGGTGGTCGCGCTGACGATGTGCGACCTGGCCGATGCCGAGATGACCGAGCTTGCCGAGCTCGATGTCGATGACTTTTTGTCGGGTACCGTGTTTGCGGGCGCGCCGATTGTGCCCGTGTCGTCCAAGACGGGCGAGGGGATCGACGGGCTGCTTGCGGTGCTCGACGAGCAGGTAAGTGCCTGCTGGGATGCTTGCCGCGACCGTTCCGATCGGAGCGATGCCTCGTCTCGTCTGCCGATTGACCGCTGCTTTACGATCAAGGGTGTCGGCACCGTCGTTACGGGAACGCTGCACGATGCGCCGGTTGCGGTGGGCGACGAGCTGATGGCTTTGCCGTCGCGTACGGTCTGTCGTGTGCGCGGGATTCAGGTGCATGGCGATACGCCGCGCGCGCTGCCTGGGCAACGCGTGGCGCTCAACCTGGTCGGTGACGGTGTCGCGGCGCTTGACCGTGGTGAGATGCTGGGCGTGGCGGGTCGCTTTGGTCAGACGTTGCGCTTTATGATGACGTTTACCTACCTGGGCCGCGAGGGCGCCAAGCCGCGCGTGCTCGAGTCGGGCGCGCGCGTGCACGTGATGGCCGGCACGGCCGAGGTCGTCGGCCGCGTTATGCTTCTGGAGGGCGAGGCCCCCATGGCGGTGGGCGAGACCCGTACCGTGCAGGTGCGCCTGGAGGAGCCATTGCCGCTGCGCGCCGGAGACCATGCCGTGGTGCTGTCGTATTCGCCCGTTATGCTCATCGGCGGCGGGTGTGTGCTGCTTTCGCGCTGCCGTCGCTCACGCGAGCTTTCGGCCGGCGAGCGTGCGCTGTTTGCGGCGCTTGAAGCCGGCGATGCCGTTGCTGGCGTAGACGCGTGGCTGGCGCTGCAAGCGCTGCCGGTTGCGGCGGCTGATGTTGCCGAGGCGCTCGATCTTGTTGCCGGTGAGGCTGAGGCAGCACTGGGCGAGTTGGTGGCGCGAGGTGTTGTTTGCGAGCTTGCCGGCTCGGGCGGCACGTTGTATGCGAATGGCGCCGTGCTCGATGCCGCCATGGACGTGCTGGCGGCTACCCTGTCTGCCATGCACGCGGCGGCTCCCAGGGAGACGGGTTTTACGCCCGGCGCCGTTGCCCATGCTGCGTGGCCTGCCGCCGATGAAGGCGTTGCCGCGGCTCTGATTGCCGAGGGCTGCTCGCGTGGCGTGTGCGCCGCCGAGGGCGCCGAGGTATTCGACCCGCACTCCGCTGCCGCCGCGGCGCGTGTGGTGCGCGAGGCGTGTGAGCGCATTGTGGCGCTGCTCGACGGGGCCGGCCTCGATGCGCCGACGCTGCCCGAGGTGGGTGAGCAGCTGCAGCTCGATCGCAACACCATGACGCGTGCCCTGCGCGAGCTTTCGCTCAACCGCTCGATCGTTAAGGTCGAGCGCGACGTTGCCCTGTCCGCCGCCGCCGAGGTCCATGCGCGCGAGCTTGTCGCCGCTGCCATTGAGACAGCCGGCGGCGCTGCCACCACGAGCGTGCTGCGCGAGGCGCTGGGTGTGTCGCGCAAACGTGCCATCAGCATCTTGGAGCACCTGGATGCCGTGCGCTTTACGGTGCTCGACAAGGAAGCCGGTGGCCTGAGGTCCCTGCGCTAGACTGGCTGCTCGGTTTGGTAAAATACCGCCGCACTTGGGAACGGATGGGCTCCGGTGGGCTCCGCGGTCCTCAAAACCGTTGCGAGGCGTGCAAAACGTCTTGGATGTGTTCGATTCACATACGTTCCCGCCACACGCCACCAGCGCTTTTGTGCTCGCGGTCTTGCTGCGTGCCGCAAAGGCGCTGTTTTGTTTTTGTGCGGGTCCGCCGTGTCGTCTGTCTTGTCGCCTGCGGTATTTGCCCCGACACCGGAGAACCCTGCACTTGCGACTGGTCCGAACCCTGTACCTGCGGTTGCGGTGGCTGTGGACATACCACGGAAGAGGAAGCGGCGGCCGCGGCGTATCGTGAAGCACACCGCGAAGGCCCGTCCGGTGATGTTCTCGACCACGAGCGCAAGATCATCGTTTCGTTTGACAGCACCTTCGATATGATGGAATGCGAGCAGCTGTGTCTTGCCGCCGGTGTGCCCGGGCGCATCATGTGTCCCCAATGTGGTGGTTTGGAACATGTGGACGAAACAGCTTCGAAACACGCGATTTGTACGTCGGGTGCTCAAAAACGCTTCTACCTGCATCGTAATCAAAACGAAACATCTGCTCGTCGGCTTATGCGAAACTTTGCTGCAACAGTGCGATATTATCCATACACGATAAAGTTCGCGGCGCATAGGGTGCCGTGACCGACATTTTCGTTTCCCATCATTGGAGGAAGCATGAGCTACACGCAGAAAGTTCTCGAAGAGCTCAAGGCCCGCTATCCCGAGCAGCCTGAGTTCATCCAGGCCGCGACCGAGATCCTCGGCACCATCCAGCCGGCGCTCGACGCCCACCCCGAGTACGAGGAGGCCGCCCTGCTGGAGCGCCTCGTCGAGCCCGAGCGCATCGTCATGTTCCGTGTTCCCTGGGTCGACGATCAGGGCAAGGTTCAGGTCAACCGCGGTTACCGCGTCGAGTTCAACTCTGCCATTGGACCCTACAAGGGCGGCCTGCGCTTTAACCCGACGGTCACCCTGGGTATGCTCAAGTTCCTGGGTCTGGAGCAGATCCTCAAGAACAGCCTGACCACCCTTCCCATGGGCGGCGGCAAGGGCGGCTCCGACTTTGACCCCAAGGGCAAGTCCAACAACGAGATCATGCACTTCTGCCAGTCCTTCATGACCGAGCTCTATCGCCACATTGGCCCCAACACCGACGTTCCCGCCGGCGACCTGGGCGTTGGCGGCCGCGAGGTTGCCTACATGTTCGGTCAGTACAAGCGCCTGACCAACGAGTGGACCGGCGTCCTTACCGGCAAGGGCCTCTCCTTTGGCGGCTCGCTCGCCCGTACCGAGGCCACCGGTTACGGTCTGGTCTACTTTGTGGACGAGTACCTCAAGAGCCGCGGCGACTCCTTCGAGGGCAAGAACGTTGTCGTTCACGGCTCCGGTAACGTCGCTATCTACGCGGTCCAGAAGGTCGCCCAGCTCGGCGGCAAGGTGCTCGCCTGCTCCGATACCCACGGCTGGGTCGAGGATCCCGACGGCATCGACTACACCGTGCTCGAGCACGTCTACAACAAGAAGCGCTCCGGCCACGACAAGGGCGTTACGCTCGCCATGTATGTTGACGAGAAGCCCAACGCCGTGTGGCACGAGGGCGACGGCCGCGGCGTGTGGCAGCTGCCCTGCGATATCGCGCTGCCCTGCGCTCGCGAGAACACGCTGCTGCTCGAGGACGCCCAGGCGCTCGTCGCCAACGGCTGCAAGGTGGTCGGCGAGGGCGCGAACATGCCCACGACCATCGAGGCCACGACTTACTTCCAGGAGAACGGCGTCGCCTTTATGCCCGGTAAGGCTGCCAACGCCGGCGGCGTGCTCGTGTCCGGCCTGGAGATGAGCCAGAACGCCGAGCACCTGTCCTGGACCTTCGAGGAGGTCGACGGCAAGCTCGAGCAGCTCATGCGCGGCATGTTCCACAACGTGGACGACACCGCCAAGGAGTACGGCCAGGAGGGCAACTTTGTCATGGGCGCCAACATCGCCGGCTTCCTGAAGGTCGCCGACGCCATGCTCGCCCAGGGCGTCTGCTAAATCTTCGCTTGACATAGCATGTGATGAGGCTCCCAGCCATCCGGCTGGGAGCCTTTTTCTATGGTGGCGAGGGCTGTGCGCCCTCGTTTGGTACACTTAGAGGTACTGGACAAGTGAAGAGATGGGGGAGAACGTACTCAAGTTCGGTACCTACGTTCGCGTTGGAAACGCGGCCGAAGCCTATGAGCTCTTACAGAAGAACCGCAACAACAAGATTGTGGGCGGCGGCATCTGGATGCGCCTGGGTTCGCGTCGCGTGGCGACGGCGATTGACCTTTCGGCCTGCGGACTCGATCAGATCGAGGAGACCGAGACCGAGTTTCGCATCGGTGCCATGTGCACCCTGCGCCAGCTCGAGCGCCATGCCGAGCTCAACGCGCTTGTCAACCATGTCTTTGAGTTCGCCGTCCACGATATCGTGGGCGTGCAGCTGCGCAACACCGCCACGGTGGGCGGCAGCATCTACGGTCGCTTTGGTTTCTCGGACGTGCTCTCGGCCTTTTTGGCGCTCGATTCGTACGTTGAGCTGACGGGTGCCGGCCGCGTGCCGCTCGCCGAGTTCGTGGATATGGGTTACGTGCGCGACGTGATCGAGCACGTGGTGGTCGTTAAGCACGATTACCGCGCAAGCTACGAGGCCGTGCGCAAGGCCGCGACCGACTTCCCCTCCTTAAACGTCACCGCTGCCTGGTGGGACAACAGCTGGCATGTCACCGTGGGCGCACGCCCGCTGCGCGCGACCCTGCTGCAGGGCGAGGCGTGCGGCCTGGTGAGCGAGCAGCCTTCCGAGGACGAGCTGCGCGCCCTGGCCGCGTCCGTACGCGCACTGAGCTACGGCACCAACCTGTGGGGCTCGGCCGACTATCGCCGTTGCATCTCGGCGCCGCTTGCCGTGCAGGCCGTGCGCCGCGCCGCCGGCATCGAGCTTTCGGCCTCGCTTGCCCGCGAGCTCGAGGGCGTGCAAGTGCCTAAGTTTGCCACGGACGAGTATTCCTGCCGCCGCGTGCCCGGCGTCGATTCTAGCGAGGTGCGCTAATGGCTGCCAAACTCATCGATCTTTCCTTTACGCTCAACGGCCGCAAGGTCAAGGTTCAGATTGCCCCCGACACCATGCTCTTTACGCTGCTGCGCGAGCAGGGCTGCGCGTCGGTGCGCTGCGCCTGCGAGACTACTAACTGCGGCCTGTGCACGGTGTGGCTCGACGGCGACCCGGTGCTGAGCTGCTCGGTTCCCGCTGCGCGCGTCGAGGGCCGCTCCGTCACCACGCTCGAGGGCCTCAAGGCCGAGTCCGAGGCGCTCGCCCACGCAATGGCTGCCGAAGGTGCCGAGCAGTGCGGTTTTTGCGCCCCCGGCCTCATCATGAACGTGCTGGCGCTTGCCCGCGCCGCCAAGGAGGACCCGAGCCTCGTCGCCACGCGCGAGGAGCTCTCGCGCCAGCTCGCCGGCAACCTCTGCCGTTGCAGCGGCTACGAGAGCCAGCTGCGCGCCATCGTCCGCTTCCTTAACGAGTCCGGCGTACAGGTGGGCTTTGAGATGCCCGAGCTTCCGGTCAACGACACCAGCTGCGATGGCGTCTCGTACAAGCAGATCACCCATAAGCAGCCCAAGAAGGACTCGAAGGCCCTGCTCGAGGGGCGTCCCGTCTACACAGGAGACCTGGTGCCCGCCGGCGCCCTTATCGTCAAGCTCAAGCGCAGCCCGTATGCCCGTGCCAAGATCCGCTCCATCGATACGTCGCGCGCCCTGAAGGTGCCCGGCGTGGTGGGCGTCTACACCTACGAGGACGTGCCCAAGCGCCGCTTTACCATCGCCGGCCAGAGCTATCCGCAGCCGAGCCCCTACGACCGCCTGATCCTCGAGAACCTGGTGCGCTACCAAAACGAGGAGGTGGCGATCGTCGCCGCCGAGACCGAGGAGGCCGCCGACAAGGCACTCAAGCTCATCAAGGTCGACTACGAGGTGCTCGAGCCCCTGCTCGACTTTACCCAGGCGCTCGATAACGACATCGTGGTCCACCCCGAGGGCGACGTGACCTTTATGTTCCCGCAGGGCGGCGACGTTGCTCGCAACCTGGTGTGCAGCGGTACCAGCGATTTTGGCGACCTGGACGAGGCCTTCGCCCAGAGCGACATCGTCTTTGAGCGCACTTACACCAGCCAGGCCACGCAGACCGCGCCCATGGAGACCTTCCGTGCCTTCGCGACGACCGACGCGTTCGGCCGCATCTCGGTGACCACCTCCACGCAGGTGCCCTTCCATGTGCGCCGCATGGTCGCGCAGTCGCTCGACATTCCGCAGTCGCAGGTGCAGGTTATTAAGCCGCGCATCGGCGGCGGCTTTGGCTCCAAGCAGACGGGCTGCTGCGAGATTTTCGTGGCGTTCGTGACCCAGCAGACTGGCCGTCCGAGCTATTGCTGCTACACACGCGAGGAGACCATCACTGCGGGCAACTCGCGTCACCAGATGCAGATGACCGTCAAGCTGGGCGCCATGAACGACGGCACCATCACGGCCATCGACCTGCACACGTTGTCCAACGCCGGCGCGTATGGCGAGCATGCCACCACGACGATCGGCCTCTCGGGCCACAAGAGCCTGCCCATCTACAACCATGTGAAGGCGAGCCGCTTTAGGTGGGACTCCGTCTACACCAACACCAACCGCGGCGGTGCGTATCGCGGCTACGGCGCCACCCAGGGCCAGTTTGCCGTGGAGAGCGCCGTCAACGAGCTCGCCGACATGCTGCACATGGATCCCGCCGACCTGCGTCTTAAGAACATCGTGCGCGAGGGCGAGATTATGCCGCAGTACTACAACGAAAAGCTCAACGCCTGCGCTCTCGACCGCTGCCTGCTGCGCGCGATGGACATGATCGGCTGGCGCGACAAGCCGCTGGCCGTGGACCTGGGCGACCGCGTGCGTGCTCTGGGCTGCGCGCTCACCATGCAGGGCTCGGGCATCTCCAACGTGGATATCGGCGGCATCGACATGCGCCTGGAGGAGGACGGCTTCATTACCATCGGCACCGGCGCCACCGATAACGGCATGGGTGTCGACACGATCCTGGCGCAGATTGCCGCCGAGGAGCTGGGCGTGGAGAGCTCGCTTATCGTGGTGCGCGGCGTGGACACCGACGTCTCGCCGTTCGATGCCGGCTCGTACGCGAGCTCGGGCACGTACGTGACGGGCCTGGCAGCCAAGAATGCCGCGACCGAGCTGCGCGAGAAGATCTGCGCCAAGGCCGCCCAGATGTGGGACGTGGACGCCGCCGACGTGGTCTTCGACGGCCAGTACGTGCGTCTGTCTGACGAGCGCGCCGCTCGCGAGTGCGGCCGCTACCTCACGCTGCGCGACTTTGCCAACCTGTGCGTCAAGAACATCGCGGGCGGCGACGCGCTCACCTCGCATGCTTCTGCCTGCCTGCCCGTTTCGCCTCCGCCGTTTATGGCCGGCATTGCCGAGGTCGAGGTCGACAAGGCCACCGGCAAGGTGACTGTGGTGGACTATGCGGCGGCTGTGGACTGCGGCACCGTGATCAACGAGGCACTCGCGCGCGTCCAGGCCGAGGGCGGCATTGCCCAGGGCATCGGTCACGCACTCTACGAGATTGTCGAGCACGACGACCGCGGCCGCCTGCGCACCGGTAACTTTATGAGCTACAAGCTGCCCACGCGCCTGGATATCGGCAGCATTCGCGTGGCCTTTGAGCCGAGCTACGAGCCGACGGGCCCGTTTGGCGCCAAGTCGATCGGCGAGGTCGTCATCAACACACCGCTCGCCGCCGTTGCCTCGGCCGTGGCGCACGCCACCGGCCACCAGGTTCGCTCGCTGCCGATCACGCCCGAGAAGGCCCTGCTGGGGGAGTAGGCGAGGCGCGGCAGCCGCCGCTCTTTGGCAAGCCCGAGGAAACTGCAGCCCACTTTTCAACCGAATTGTGGGCTGCGGGAGATAGCCGATGGGGGTAGCTAATTTGGGACGGGGCTTTTTTAGCAGATCG
>NZ_JBNPNG010000017.1:0-41163 GCF_050314535.1 Collinsella sp. SGI.095 | reverse complement strand
ACGCCTTTTCGAGCAGCCTGTCGAGGGCGGCGTGTTGGCGCCACCAGCGTAGTGGCGGCGGGGAGGCACGGTGGCCATTATTCGGTGACCGGGATTGGTCAAAATCGGTTGACTATTAGCGGCTAAAATCGCCCGGCGCTAACAACGACGCCCACCATCGCATGCTAGTTACAAGAAGCGGATGCACTAGTATTCTTTCAATCGACTTGCAAACCCCTTCAAGCGTCCAACGCAATGGCGTGCTTTCAGACGCAACGCCTCCTTGCGTCCGCATTATTGCTTTGTTAGACTCTACGGAAGAATTCAGCGCAGGCCCATATGCCAAGCCAGCGCCCCGGAAAGGAAAAGGATTCGTGAAGCTGTAGACGATACATATCGACGCCAATTTGCAAATTGCCATCTATCCAAGAATAAATCTGGCTGCACATTTGTCGTATCGTCTTTTCACTGATCCTCGTATATCCTAAACACTACCTTTGCGAGCATTGCCGTCGACTCATTTTCTTTCAGCTTGACTCGAGTCGACGGGCGTTCACGTTGGTCGGAACGAGCCAATCAGAGCATATGCGGCAAAACGCGGCCTCCCATGCCGAGGAGGCACAATGTCAAGAACCAATTTGAACAGCTCCACCACCCTCGTTCTTTCCCATATTACTTATGCATATCCTGGCAGCGCAATGCCCGCACTCGACAACGTGTCGGCGACATTTGCCCCCGGCTGGCACGGCATCGTCGGAGACAACGGGTGCGGGAAATCAACTTTCGTCCGCATTGCGTGCGGACTTCTGATTCCAGATCGCGGCGTCGTTTCACCGCGTCTCGTCTCCGCATATTGCGCGCAAGAAGCCGGAGTCGAACCGCCCATGCTCTTCGATTTTGCGTGCGACTTCGCCCCGGCGACCACGCACCTCAGAAGGATGCTCCGCATCACCGATGATATGCTCTGGCGTTTTTCCGAGCTCTCCGGTGGCGAGCAGAAGAAAATTCAAATAGCCGTCGCGCTTTGGCAGAATCCCGATCTTCTGGCAATGGATGAACCGACTAACCATGTGGACGCAGAATGCAGAAGGCAGATTTGCAAAGCACTCGCCGAGTACAAGGGTATTGGCCTCCTCGTCTCGCACGACCGTGCGTTGCTCGACTCCTTGGCAAAGGACTGCCTGTGCTTTGAGTCGGGGCACGTCACCATGCGCCCCGGCAACTACTCCCAAGCTCGCTCGCAGGCGAATCTGGAGCGCGAAAGCGCGGCGCGGGCCAAATCGATTGCGCGATCCGAAGAAAAGCGCATGAAGGCTGAGTATATCAGGCGCGTTGAAAACGCCTCACGGTCCGCATCCAAGAGAAGCGCCCGTCATGTCGATCCGAAGGATCACGACGCGAAAGCACGAATCAAACTCGCCATTTACACTGGCAGAGACGGCGTTGCGGGCAAGCTCGCTTCGCGCATGGACTCCCGAATCCAGCGCGCGCAAGCCGCCGTCGACGCCCACCATGTCGAAAAGCGCTACGAAAGCACCTTGTGGATGGAAGCGCAACCCAGCCCGCGCAAAACACTGATTCACGTCAGCTCAGATCGCATACCGTGCGGCCCGAGGCAATCTTTGCGGGTTCCCGAGATTTATCTGGGAAATACCGATCATCTGGGCATAAGCGGCCCCAACGGAGCGGGGAAAACAACACTGGTCAAGCATATCCTGGAGATATTGGAAGGCCGCAAGGCCACGGGATTGGACATTCGCACGCTGTATATCCCTCAGGAAGTCGACGATTCATCCTCAATTGAATTCCTCTCGGAAATCAAGGACCTGCCCCAAGCCGAACGTGGAGCCCTGCTTTCGATCGTTGCGCAACTCAATTCGGATCCCGAACGAATATTGTCCGGCGAGAACATCAGCCCGGGGGAGCTGCGGAAGCTCATGCTCGCCCGCGGTATACTAGATGCCCCCGAAATCATCGTCATGGACGAACCCACGAATCACCTGGACCTGCACTCGGTGGAGGCACTCGAGCGAGCGCTTTCCGCCTTTCCCGGCGCGCTTGTTTTGGTGAGCCATGACGAGCAGTTCCTCTCGGCCTCATGCCCCCTCCGCTTGGATTTGGCCCCAGAAGAGGAGCACACTATTGGTCAGCCCCTCCTCTAGCGCTCAGGCATGTCTTCTGCAAGCCGCCTTCTTCTGATATCCCCTCCCCCGTTTTGCAAGCAACTCAGCGCAAATGGCCCATCCCCCTCAGCCTGAAGGCTCAGCGACACCAACGATACCGACGATTCAATATCTGGATGTCCATATTTGCCCCATCTGGGTGATTATTAAATTGTGTTTGTTCCGTGATTGAATACTTTGTCATCATTACGCCCCACTTCTTCTCATCAGAGGACGTCGAGAACGACAGGTCCTTGCGAAATAATCCCAGCTCAGAAGCTTATGGCATGATGTGCTCACCGAGTGCTCGATGACGGTTGACGAATCGTCGGTAATATCCAATTTTAGGAAAGAGGTGTGTACGACCCGACCGAAGATCATGCGCGGACCGTTTGAATGCGGCTCCATCTCAACAACCAGTACGGCAATGTCGTCTATAAAGGAGTCTTCGGCGAGCATGCCGACTTGTTCTGAACGAGCTGTTCGACATGCCCTGAAGGCCGAAGAGATGTTCTCTCGCGTCATGTATCGCCAGATTCTTTGTGCCCACACGAAGCTCCATGGGGCAATGTTTGGGGACGATGATCTTCATGCCGCAACAAGAAATGTCGAGGAGATCTTGCGCAACGTCCTGCGCCTCTATCTCGATGTCCACGGCGAGCCGCAACGCGGAGTCAGCAAATAATTGGATTGAGAGGAGTTCGAGTATGAGGAAATTGAATCAGTTTATGAAGTTCGATTGGGAAGCTTTTGCGAAAGGCAAGCGTTTCCTTTGTGTCGGAGGTGGTAAATGGGTTGATTAAAACACCAAAGAGCATCGCGGCACCAAGATCGACGTGGTGATCACAACCGATAACACGCAGTATCACCAAAACGAAGGCGAGGTGGTCAGCAATCGTTTCGAGAAGCTTTCCATCAAGGTTTCGAACGATATCGAGATTCCCGTCAATCAGCACGTCATTCCCACCGGCGTGGTCGCAAAGGTTTACGGTGATTATCGCAACCAGTTGTCCATCACGGCGGACGGCATTACCGTCATCCCCGCGAAGGGCTAGGTGATTGTGGTGCGTTACTCCAGTGGCGCACCGGCGATCGTGTATTCGACCCCCAGCGCAAAGCTTTGTGTGCTGGGGGTCGCTTTATTTGCGGTCGCCGCGTGCGTTTATTGCATCGGGCTATTCGTGAACACCATTCTTGCGCCCATCGCCATAGAGCCCAGTACGGTGATGGCGTTTGGCGGCAACCTTACCTCCGCAGCGGCCACTCTTAGCCTCGCTGGGACCATGTTGTTTGCGGGAGGGATCACACATTACGTCATGCTATCTGAATCAACACGGTTGCATGCACGCATTAGGAGGGGGCTCTTTGATCCACGTTACGGGAATCCTCTACACCTGCGAGAAGGCGAGCTTCTTCCCGACATCTCTTGCAAAGAGACGGCTCCTGGACAGTTCGAGCTCGCCATCTCAACCTCATCCTCAACGGCAGAAGAAATATCGAAGATGGGACCTAGCATTAGCTCCCGACTTCGCGGAAGGTTCTCCCGCTACGCCGTCGTACTTGCCGAAGCAGACGTCGCATGCAATCAAGTGACCTTCTTCCTTGAAGATGTGACGTTGCATCGAGAGATCAAGGCATCGCGTGTCGAGGATTTGTGCCCGGCGAACGCCTACGAATTCCGCGTTCAAAACGGCACGAGCATCGACCTCCGCACCTCCGGTTCCATGCTCATCGCTGGAAAGACCACGGGCGTGATCGCCCTCTTGCTCCAAGCCCTGTTGGCTGGTCCTGACGGACACGGATCGCAAGTCCTCATCATAGACCCCAAGCAGGCCGAGCCCTCCCGACTTCCTCGCGTGGTTTCACTGAATGCTGACGGGGACGCTCGCGCAATCCTGTCTGCGTTATCACGGTTCGCCGACAGCATCAAAGAGCGACAGAGCTTCCTCAACGATAGGTCGACAGAGACGGGAGACGCCGTGCACTGGTGGGATGCGGGGCTTCACGTTTCGCTTCTCTTCATGGATGAGTACGTGGCACTCCGCACGCTGTTTCCCAAGCGCGCGAGCAAGGAGGACCCCGATTACTGCCTCGCGACGTTTGATGGGCTGGTGAAGCGCATCGTAACGATGGGGGCGAGCGCGGGCTGCTACGCCATCATCTCGATCGCCGAGGCGTCTGTTGAGGAGGGGGGCTTGCCGTCGATGCTGCGCTCGGCGTGCAGCACCCGCGTCCTCTTCAAGCCGACGCTTCCCGAGGCGCGGCTCATATGGGGCGCGGAACGCCTGCTCGACCTCGGTGCACCTCGCACCTTCTCCCCGGGCGACGCTTGGTTCAGCAGTACGGACGGGGCGCACGACCGCATCGGCTTTGTGCATTTTCCGATCATGGACTTCCCCGTGTACCGCGAGCTTGGGCGGCTCCTTGACCTGTACTTCAGAGAATAACCACCGCGGGGTCCGCTTCGCGCAGCAAAAGCGGACCCCGTCGATTGTTCCATTACTTGAAATTCTGCTCATTTATGCGCCTTGGGGAGCTTGTTATCCCAAGGCGCACCCTCGGGCGCGTTCCAAAATCGTCCCGAAATAGCTCATTTACGAGAAAGGACTCGGAACCATGACCAATTCTCTGCCCATGAAGACCCGCGCGATGATGTACGAGCAGCAGCTCGATCACCTGCCCCGTCTTGTGGACGAAATGTACCGAAGAATCGAAACACTCGCCCCGAAGCGCTATGCGGGCATCGTGCACGACAGCGACACGACGGACGCGGGACGTCCGGCAGCCGCGCATCTTCACGTGATGATGGAGTTCCAGAATCCGCGCTCGCTCAATAGCATCGCGAAGCTCCTTGGAGATAAACCTGAGCGCATCGAGGCTTGGAAGGCAGGTGTGGAAAACGGTTTTTCCTACCTGTGCCACAGAACGGATGGCGCACGATCCAAGCATCAGTACGACCCCAAAATCGTGCGCTCCAATTTCGATTACCCAGCGCTACTTGCTTCTATTGAGTCGCGCGTTGCTCGAACGAGGTCCCATAGCAGCATCAAAGTCCTTCTCGATGACCTTCTCGAAGGTCGTATCGACAAGGAGTCCTTGATCTCTCAGCTCTCCGGATCCGAATATGCCCGGACATAGCGTCAGATCGAAGACGTTTATGCACGCCGCCTTCAGGTTCAGGCCCGGGAATGGCGGGGGTTGATGCTCAAGGGCGAAAGAAGGGTGGAATCAGTTTGGATCTTCGGGCCTGCTGGAACGGGGAAGTCCACCCTCGCAAAGCTCTATGCGAAGCGGAAGGGCGAACCGTTCTTCGTCTCTGGATCTACGAGAGACATCTTTCAGGGGTATGAGGGCAAGCACACGGTGATTCTTGACGAACTTCGTCCCTCATCCATCCCCTACGCCGACCTGCTTCGCATCACGGATCCCTATGCGATGGAGCATGAGGTGATGGCACCGTCCCGATATTCCGACAAAGCGATAGCCGCCGATCTCGTAATCGTCACGACGCCCTACAGCCCCTTGGAATTCTATGGAGAACAGATGCGCCGATCCGCGACTTATCGTCCGCAAAACGATGTCGACGGATTTGGTCAACTTGAGAGGCGCCTCTCCGTCGTTGCGGAGATGCAGACGAGGGAGATCTGTCTCTCTGAGTTTAGGCACGATCTCGACGGATACTGGCCGGTCGAAGGTTCCTCTCGTACAAACCCATATTCGAGTTATGCGCGAGGACTCGCCCCCTCGTCCTGCGCCAACGCTCTTTATAAAGAGCTTCTCGACACCGTTTCGCACTTGACAGCTTAACCAATCGGGCCCCGTGCGATAATCTTGAAATATCGCATCGGGGCTCTTTTCTGAACAGGAAGGAGCCTGCTAGTGACTGTGAGAAAAGACAGCAAAGGGCGAATCCTCAGACGCGGGGAAAGCCAGAGAAAAAACGGCCGTTACTGCTTCAAGTATGTGGATGCAAGAGGTAAAACGCGGAGCGTCTACTCGTGGACCTTGACAACTCATGATCTAACTCCGAAGGGGAAGAAAGCCAGTCCGTGCTTGCGCGCGTTGGAGCATGAGATCCAGCGCGATCTGCTTGATAAGGTCGCGCCGAACAATATGACAGTCTACGAACTCGCATCTCGTTACACTGAAACAAAGACTGCCGTGAAACAATCCACTCGAGCCGCCTACAAGACAATCCTCAATTTTCTTGCTACAGATGAATTCGGCTCGCAACGAATATGCGGTGTCACCTCCCTTGATGCCAAGGAATGGCTCATCAACCTGCAAAAAATCCACGGCAAGCGCTATAGCACAATCCATAGCATCCGTGGTGTTCTGAGACCGGCGTTTCAACTGGCAGAGGAGAACAGCCTGATTCGCCGAAATCCCTTCTATTTCGAGCTCGCAACGATACTGACAAACGACATGGTTACACGCAAGGCCTTGGCCACTAACCAAGAACGCAGATTTCTTGCTTTCGTGGAGGGCGATGAACACTTTCACCGCTATCGTGACGCCATCTACATCCTTCTAAATACGGGCCTGCGCATTTCTGAATTCTGCGGTCTTACCGTCGAAGACCTTGATTTCAAAAACGGAAGCATTCGGGTAAACAAGCAACTTCAGCGGACCAGCAACATGCGATACTACATCGAACGTCCCAAGACGGAGAGCGGGATCCGCTATGTTCCCATGACTCAAGCCGTGACAGAGTGTTTCAGGAGTATCCTTGCGCAACGTCTAAAGCCTTCGAGTGAGCCGGTCGTTGACGGTGTTAGCGGTTTTCTGTTTCTTGATAAAAACGAGATGCCGCGTGTTGCCCTGCACTGGGAGAAGTACTTCCACCACGCGATAGAGAAACATAATCGCATCTACAAGGATGAGCTTCCCAAAATCACACCACATGTCTGCCGACATACCTTCTGCTCGAAGATGGCACGCAGGGGAATGAACCCTGCGAAGCTAAAATGCATCATGGGCCACTCCGACATCAACGTGACTTTTAACACATACACCCATCTTGATTTCGACGACGTCAGAGAGGATATGCTGAAAATTGGATGCAAAGGACGGTCAACATTGTGACAACAAGTCGTAAACCCTCGTTCTTTACGACAATTCTTACGACGCTGGAAAGAAGAATAATCCGCTCATTTATGAATCAATTTGATATTCTGTCCTTGACGAGGGATCAAAAAGCAGTGCGATTATCTGCGAAAACTCTGATATTCGAGAGGTTTTAGCCAATGCGCAAAATCCTATTTGTCTGTCATGGGAACATCTGTCGCTCGACGATGGCTGAGTCGGTGTTTGCCGAGCTGGTGCGCCGTGCTGGGCGCGAGGCGGAGTTCGTCATTGATTCTGCCGCGACCTCGACCGAGGAGATTGGCAACCCTCCGCATCATGGCACCGTCGCCAAGCTGCGCGAGGTCGGGATTCCCGTCGTTGCGCACCGCGCGCGCCAGGTTCGTCGCGCGGAGTATGGTGACTGGGACCACATCGTCTATATGGATGCCGAGAACGCGCGCGGCCTGCGTCGCATCTTCGGCGACGATGCCGACGGCAAGATTTCGCGGCTGCTGGATTGGACCGATCGCCCCGGCGACGTCGCCGATCCCTGGTACACCGGCAACTTCGATGCCACCTACCGCGATGTGCTCGCCGGCTGCACGGCCATGCTCGAGCAACTGTAGGCGCCCGGGCGGCGCGGATGCGTGAGCCACGCCATCGGCATAAAATGAGCGTGGATAATCTCCCGCATACAAATTGAGCGTGGATAATCTCCCACTTTGAACGCAAAACGGCGCTCTAAACGGGAGATTATCCACGCTCATTATCTTGGTGGGAGAAAATCCACGCTCAACTACTCGTCGACGATCTCGGCGAGCCAGACGTTCAACGTATCGACCTCGGGGCAGCAGAACTTTGCCGTACCGGGCTCGTTGCCGGGCACGGTTCCGCCGTAGCGCAGGATGTCGATATAGGGAAAGCCCACATGGCAGGCCATGGAGCACATCTTGCCGCGATCGCGGTCGAAGTCGAAGACGTCGCCGGGCTTGTGGCCATGGTGGCAGCGGCACGTGCCCAGCTGGTCCACGCAGCTAATGCGGATACGTGGGCGCTTGCCGCGTGGCGCGCCGAGCAACTTGCCCTCGCTCGCGGGCTCGGGGCCGCTTTCGCTGGCGCTACTCATGGTCGATCACATCCAGGCAGGCCTCGATGGGCAGGCCGGCAGACTTGTCCTCCTGGTCAGCGTTGCGCTCGATAAGCTCGGCCACCACACGCATGGCATCGGCCGTTGCGTGCTGCAGGCTCCAGCCAGCCATAACGCGACCGACGAGCACCGCCGAGAACGTGTCACCGGTGCCCGGGAAATAGACCGGGATCAGGTCGAAGGGAATCGTGAAGTACTCCCCCGCCACGTGGTCGTAACCGATGACGGCGTTCGTGCCGTCGACCACAGCGCTCGTAATGACCACCGACTTGGCGCCCAGCGCGCGCATGGCGTCCACAAGGGCGTGGGCCTCGTCAGGCGTGATTTGCTCGGCAATGGGCGTGTCGGTGAGCAGGCACGCCTCGGTATAGTTGGGCACCGCATAGTCGGCGCACTCGAGCAGATGCCTCATGAGACCGATCGTGGACTCGGGCACGCCCGCATAGAGCTTGCCGTTGTCGCCCATGATGGGGTCGACGAACACCTTGGTGCCCTTTTGCGCACGGCGGTGGCAAAAGTCCGAGATGATGCGCGTCTCTTCCTCGGTCACGATAAAGCCGGTCGAGATGGCGTCGAACTCAAAGCCGAGTTCTTCCCAGATGGCAAGACTCTGACGCACGTACTCCGTGGTGTCGTGGATGTAGAACTTGGGATAGTTGAGCGTATCGGACACAAGTGCCGTCGGCAGATTGTGGATACGGTAACCCATGTGCGACAGCACCGGCAGCATGGCGGAAAGCGCGACCTTGCCGTAGCCGCACATATCGTTGATCAGCAACAGCTGAGTGTTCTTCATGAGTGTCCCCCTTGGGTCGGGCGCGGCGCAACGGCGCCACAGTGCGACTAAGTGTAGCGCAGGGAACGCTACGGACGAAAGCTTGCGCCGTGGAGGACAGTTTGTTGCGGAAAGGTTTCGGAAACGAGGGGCTAGCCTGCTTCATTGCGGCCCATTCGCCGCCACTCATTCAGTGCCATTTCAAAACTACACCGGATTACGGGGCTGAACCTGAATGAGTCAACCACACCCTCTATTTTCAAATCATAGCAAGCCTTCTACCTGCGGTTTTCTTTTTACCAATTTCGGTATGGTCGACAATCCGCAGTTCAGCCCCGTAATCCGGCATAGTTTTGAAGTTAGTCATTGGGGACGTTCTTAAATGACTAGTCAAACAAGAACGTCCCCAACGACTAGTCGTTTAAGAACGTCCCCAACGACTACCCCGATGTTTTGCGGCGCCGTAACTAAATAAGTTTGGTACCTTGACATTCTTGTGTGGCACTCCTAGATTAGTTAGGCACAAAATAATTCCACTACCTAACTAAAGAAAGGAGCGATACGAATTCATGTGCGATGAACCCCTTAACCTTCGCCCGCATGAGCCCGGCGGCGATCCTTCGGAGCCGGCAGACGTGCCCGAAGCAGTTAACGGCGAAGACAAGCTCGCCAAGCGCATCCTGAGCGGCCTAGGCTTTTGCGGCCACTACATGCACTTTCACGGCGGTGGCGTGTCCGGCAAGGCGCCCATCGTCTGCCTGCTCGCCAAGCAGGAAAACGGCGAGATGTCGCAGCAGGAACTCGGCATGCACTTCGACCTCAAGCCGGGGTCGCTTTCCGAAATCTTGTCCAAGCTCGAGTGCGCCGGCATCATCGAGCGCAGCCGCAATCCAAAAGATCGCCGGCAGCTCACCATTCGCCTAACCGAGATCGGCTGGGAGAAGGCCCGCATCGACCAGGCGGCCCGCATCCGCTTTAGGGAACAGGCCTTTAGCGCGCTCACCCACGACGAGCGCGAACAGCTCGCCGAGATGCTCGATAAAATCCGCAAAACCTGGGAGGAACTGGATGATTAAAACCCTCATGGGCAGCATCCGCGATTACATGAAGGTCACGATCGCCACGCCGCTGCTGGTGCTTGGCGAGGTAATCTGCCAGATGATGATCCCGTTTATCACCGCCGACATGATCGACGCCATCAAGGACGGCACCGCCGTTACCGAGATGCTGCCCACCGCCGGCCTTCTCGTACTCATCGCGTTGACGTCACTCGCCTTTGGCGCCGCCGCGGGCATCACCTGCAGCCATGCCAGCTGCGGCTTTGCCAAGAACCTGCGTCGCGACCTGTTCTACAAGATCCAGACGTTCAGCTTCGCCAACATCGACGAGTTCTCGAGTTCCTCGCTCGTCACGCGCCTCACCACCGACATCAACAACGTGCAGCAGGCCTTTATGATGCTCATCCGCATCGCCGTGCGCTCGCCGCTGGTGCTGGTCTTTGCCTTTACCATGGCATACGCCATGGGCGGCAGCGTCGCCATGGTCTACCTGGTCATCATTCCGCTGCTGGGCTTTGGCCTGTTCTTTATCATCTATAAGGTGCGCCCGATCTTTACCCGCGTGTTCCGCAAGTACGACGCGCTCAACGAATCGGTCGAGGAAAACGTCACCGGCATGCGCGTGGTCAAGAGCTACGTGCGCCAGGACTACGAGAAGGAGAAGTTCGCCACCGCCGCGCGCGACGTCCAGATGGACTTCACCCGCGCCGAGAAGTTGCTCGCCTTCAACAACCCCATGATGAACATCTGCGTCAACGGCGCGTTCGTCGTCATCATCTACCTGGGCTCCAAGCTCATCATCACGAGCCAGGGCACCCTGTTCGATGTGGGCCAGCTCTCCTCCATCTTTACCTACGGCTTCCAGATTCTGATGAGCCTAATGCAGCTGTCGATGATCTTTGTCATGGTGACCATGGCAGATGAGTCGGCGCACCGCATTACCGAGGTGCTGGCCGCCGAGCCCACGATCGCTAACCCGACCGAGCCCGTGCACGAGGTTGCCGACGGCTCCATCGACTTCGATCACGTGAGCTTTAAGTATTCCGAGCATGCCCGCCGCCAGGCGCTCGACGATATCGACCTGCATATTAAGAGCGGCGAGACCATCGGCATTATCGGTGGCACCGGCTCGGCCAAGTCGACGCTCGTGAACCTGATCGCCCGTCTGTACGATGTCACGGAGGGCACCGTGCGCGTCGGCGGCGTGGACGTGCGCGACTACGACCTGGACGCGCTGCGCCACCAGGTAGCCATGGTCCTGCAGAAAAACGTGCTGTTTAGCGGCACCATCGCCGAGAACCTGCGCTGGGGCGACCCGAACGCCACCGACGAGGAAGTCCGCGAGGCCGCACATCTGGCCTGCGCCGACGAGTTTGTCGACGGCTTCCCCAAGGGCTACGACACCTGGATCGAGCAGGGCGGCTCCAACGTTTCCGGCGGCCAGAAGCAGCGCCTGTGCATCGCGCGTGCCCTGCTGCGTCGCCCCAAGATCTTGATCCTGGACGACTCCACGAGCGCCGTCGACACCAAGACCGACGCCAAGATCCGCGAGGGCCTGGCGAGCTACCTGCCCAACACGACCAAGCTCATCATCGCCCAGCGCATCAGCTCCGTGCAGGACGCCGACCGCATCATCGTCATGGAGGGCGGCCGCATCAAGGACATCGGCAACCACGATGAGCTGCTCCAGACGAGCGAGGTCTACCGCGAGACCTTTACCTCGCAAAACAAGATGTCTGCCGAGGGCGAGGACGCGGGCGACGTTTCCGGCGATACGACCACGGCGGCAGACAACACCGACACGACCGCACCGCAAGCTCAGACCCAGGAAGGAGGCGAGGCACATGAGTAAGGCCGCTACCGCCGAGCGCGCGCGCAACCGCAAGGGCGGCACCATGACGCGCCTGATCAAGATGCTCTTTGGCTTCTACCCGGTGCTTTTGCCCCTCGTCGTCGCCGGCGTTGTGCTCTGCGCCATCATCAACTCCATCGGCGCGACGTTTCTCCAGAGCGCGCTGCAGGTCATTAGCGAATCGTGGCAGTCGGGCGACTGGACGGCCGCGCAGCCCAAGATTCTGAAGCTCGTGACCACCCTCGGCTGCATCTACGCCGTGGGCGTCGCCTCCTCGCTCTTCTGGAACCGCGCCATGGCCGTCATCACGCAGGGCTCGCTCGAGAAGCTGCGCGAAAAGATGTTCAACCGCATGCAGGACCTGCCGATTCGCTACTTCGACACGCACCAGCGCGGCGACATCATGAGCCACTACACCAACGACATCGACACGCTGCGTCAGATGATCAGCCAGTCGCTGCCCAACCTGCTCATGACGATCATCGTCATCGTCACCGTGTTCTTCATCATGCTGTATTACAGCGTGTGGATGTGCCTGGTCATCATTGCCGGCGTCGCCTTTATGACCTTTATGACCAAGCTGCTCGGCTCCAACTCCGCGCGCTTCTTTATCGCGCAGCAGACCGAGCTCGGCGTGGTCGAGGGCCATATCGAGGAAGTCATGAACGGCCAGAAAGTCGTCAAGGCGTTCTGTCACGAGTCCGCTGCCGAGGCCGATTTTGACGAGCGCAACGAGAAGCTCTTCGAGGTCTCGCAGAAGGCCAACATGTACGCCAACATCCTCATGCCGATCCTCGGGAACCTGGGCGACTTGCTCTACGTGCTGGTCGCGCTGACCGGCGGCATCTTCCTGGAGCTGGGCGTGCCCAACCTGAGCCTCTCGGGCATGGCGCTCTCCATCGCCGTCGTGGTGCCGTTCCTCAACATGACCAAGCAGTTCTGCGGCCAGATCGGCCAGATCTCGCAGCAGATCAACGCCGTGGTCATGGGCCTTGCCGGCGCCGAGCGCATCTTTGAGCTGCTCGACGAGGAGCCCGAAGCCGACGAGGGCTACGTGACGCTCGTCAACGCACAGGTGAACCCCGAGACCTGGCAGCTCGAGGAAGCCGACCACCGCACCGGCATGTGGGCATGGAAGCACCCGCACCGCGCGACCGGCGAGATCGAGTACGTGCCGCTGCGCGGCGACCTGGTCATGGACAACGTGGACTTTGGCTATACGCCCGACCACGAGGTGCTGCACGGCGTGTCCGTATATGCCAAGCCGGGCCAGAAGGTCGCGTTTGTCGGTGCCACCGGTGCCGGTAAGACGACCATCACCAACCTCATCAACCGCTTCTACGACATTGCCGACGGCAAGATCCGCTACGACGGCATCAACGTCAACAAGATTCGCAAGTCCGACCTGCGTCGCTCGCTGGGCGTGGTGCTGCAGGACGTGAACCTGTTCACCGGCACTGTGATGGACAACATCCGCTACGGCAACCTGGACGCCACCGACGAGGAGTGCATCGCGGCGGCCAAGCTCGCGGGCGCCGACGACTTTATCACCCGCCTGCCCGACGGCTACGACACCATGCTCACCGGCAACGGCGCGCAGCTGTCGCAGGGCCAGCGCCAGCTGATTTCGATCGCACGCGCTGCCGTCGCCGATCCGCCGGCAATGATTCTAGACGAGGCCACGTCGAGCATCGACACCCGCACCGAGGCCATCGTGCAAGCAGGCATGGATAAGCTCATGGAGGGCCGCACGACGTTTGTCATCGCGCACCGCCTGTCCACCGTGCGCAACGCCGACGCAATCATCTGCCTGGATCACGGCCGCATCATCGAGCGTGGCAACCACGACGAGCTGATCGCCAAGCGCGGATATTACTACCAGCTCTATACCGGAGCGTTTGAGCTGGAGTAGCTCAAAACATCCCCTACGCTCCCAACGGACCTCCCCGAGGGAGACGGGGTGTTTACTCCGTGCTCAAACATTCTCGCTTCGCTGCGAAACTGCGCGCGGAGCAAACACCCCCGTCTCCCTCGGGGAGCGCCTGCGCACACGGTCTTTTCTCGCAGCCTGAAAAGAAGTGGTGAGGCCCCGGCCGTTTGGCCAGGGCCTCGTTTTGTAAGGAGGGACTCCACCGTCTCCCGTCCGCAGTCCCGTAGCTAAAAAAGCCCCGTCCCAAAAAGACTGCTTTGGCAGAACGTCGGGTGGTATCCTTGGTAGCCCTGTGCTGCAAACGCACCTTAAACGCAAGGAGTCCCATGGATCTTATCGCCCAGCTTGCCCACGAGCTCAACCTTAAGGCCGCCAACATCGAGGCAGCCGTCAAGCTCATCGACGAGGGCAACACCATCCCCTTTATTTCGCGCTACCGCAAGGAAGCCACGGGCGGCATGGACGACGTCGCCCTGCGCGCACTCGACGAGCGCCTGTCCTACCTGCGCAATCTTGAGCAGCGTAAAGAGGACGTCATCCTGCTCATCGACGCCCAGGGCAAACTCACGCCCGAACTCGAGCAGCAGATTCGCGAGGCCACGCAGCTCCAGCGTGTCGAGGACCTCTACAAGCCCTACCGCAAAAAGCGCATGACTCGCGCGCAGAAGGCCCGCGAGGCAGGCCTTGAACCGCTCGCCAACATGATCATCATGCAGGCCTCGGCCAAGGGCAGCGCACTCGACGCCGCCGCGGCATACGTCAACGAGGAGGCCGGCTTCGACACGCCCGAAAAGGCGCTTGCCGGCGCGGCGGACATCGTGGCCGAGACGGTGGCCGAGGACCCCGAGAACGTCGCCGACCTGCGCGCCTTTACGCAGAACACCGCCGACATCGTCGTCGAGGCCACCGACCCCACCGAGAAGACTCCCTACGAGCCGTACTACAGCTATGACGAGCCGCTGCGCCGTATACCCAACCACCGCGTGCTGGCTATCGACCGCGGTGAGCGCGAGGGCAAACTCCGCGTGCGCGTGAACGTCGACGGCACTGCCGCCACGGCACGCCTCGGCAGCCGTTGGCCCCGACGCCAGGGCGTGTTCGCACCCGTCTTTGATGCCGCCATCGCCGACGGTTACAAGCGCCTCATGGCCCCCTCACTGGAGCGCGAGGCCCGCGCCAAGCTCACCGTCCGCGCGCAGACCGAGGCCATCAACGTCTTTGCCAAGAATCTCGAGGGCCTGCTCTCGGCACGCCCCGTGCGCGGCGCCCGTGTGCTCGCACTCGATCCGGGCTACCGTACCGGCTGCAAGGTCGCCGTCATGGACGAGACCGGCAAGCTACTCGACCACGGCGTGGTCTACCCCACCAAGCCGCGCCACGACGTCGCCGGCACCAAGCGCGAGCTCGCCCGCCTCGTCAAGAAGGACGGCGTCAACACCATTGTCATCGGCAACGGCACCGCCAGCCGCGAGACCGAAGAAGTCGTCTCGGAGTTCATCGCCGAGCAGGCGCCTGGACTGCGATACACCATCGTCAACGAGGCCGGCGCATCGGTGTACTCCGCCTCCGAGCTCGCCAGCCAGGAGTATCCCGACCTGGACGTCACCGTGCGCGGCGCCATGAGCCTGGGCCGCCGCCTGCAGGACCCGCTGGCAGAGCTCGTCAAGATTCCACCCCAGTCCATCGGCGTTGGCCAGTACCAGCACGACCTTGACCAGGCCGAGCTTTCGCGCACCCTGGGACATGTGGTGGAGGACGTCGTCAACCGCGTGGGCGTCGACGTAAACACCGCAAGTGCGAGCCTGCTGGGATACGTATCGGGCATCACGCCGAGCGTAGCCAAAAACATCGTGGCCTACCGCGAGGAGAACGGCGCCTTTACCGATCGCCGCCAGCTCAAGAAGGTCCCCAAGCTGGGACCCAAGGCATATCTCAACGCCGCGGGCTTCCTGCGCATCAGCGGCGGTAAGAACCCGCTCGATGCGACGAGCGTCCACCCCGAAAGCTACGAGGTGGCCACGGCCGTCCTGGAGCGTACGGGTGTGGCGGCAAGCGAGCTCAGCCGCGGCGGCGTGCCCGATATCGAGAGACGCATCGGCAGCATCTCGGCGCTGGCAAGCGACCTGGACTGCGGCACCCTCACGCTCATCGACATCGTCAACGAGCTCAAGGAGCCTGGCCGGGACCCGCGCGACGACGCGCCCGAGGTGGTCTTTAGCCGCTCAGCACTTTCCATCGACGACCTGGAACCCGGCATGGAGCTCAAGGGGACGGTGCGCAACGTTGTGGACTTTGGCGCCTTCGTCGACGTGGGTGTGCACCAGGACGGCCTCGTGCATATCTCCAAGCTGGCCAACCGCTTTGTCAAGCACCCCAGCGACGTGGTGCGCGTCGGCGACACGGTCAAGGTGTGGGTCGAAAAGGTCGATCGCGACCGCAAGAAGATCTCGCTCACCATGGTGCAGGGCAAATAGCCGCCAAAGCGAACGTCCCCCTCTTCGCGGCGTGCAAAATTGCGAGTATTCAGCATCTCCCGATAGCCCCGCGGCGCTTCAGAGGGCCATAAAAGCAAAAACGGCCCCCGTTTTGGCGTTTTAGGGCCAAAACGGGGGCCGTTCCGCGCTTCAACCAGCTAGTAAAAGTCTTTACCATGCTGAAAACTCGCGATTTTGCACGTCGCTGCAGGGGGTACCCTTGCTTAGGGCAGAATATGGAAACCCAAAGCGGCGATATCCTTGGCAAAACCGCGCACGGTATCGAGCGAGACCTCGTACGGGTCACGGCCGATGTTCTTGCGCTTGGCCAGGATGCCATTTGGCACCGTGATGATCTGGCAACCGCAGGCCTCGGCCTGATAAATGTTGATAAGCTCGCGCGTGGACGCCCACAGGACCTCACAGTTGGGCTTGGCAGCGGCCTTCTTGACTGACTCCGTCATAAACGGAATGGGATCGACGCCGGTATCGGCAATACGGCCGGCAAAGAGCGAAATGATGGACGGCGTTTCGGCGTCAACGGCATCGATCATCTCGTCAACCTGCTTAGGCGTAAAGATGGTGGTAACGTTGACCTTGATGCCGTCGGTCGAAAGCTTGCGCACCAGCTCGGCGGTGGACTCGCCCTTGGTGGTCACACACGGGATCTTGACGTAGACGTTCTCGGCCCAGGTAGCAATCTCGCGCGCCTCGACCTCCATGGTCTCGACGTCGTCGGCAAAGACCTCAAACGAGACGGACACATCGGTGATGTGGGCCAGAACCTCCTTGGCAAACGCGCGGTAATCCGTCACGCCACCCTTCTTCATAAGGGACGGGTTGGTCGTGAAACCCTGAACGTTGCCGTTCTCGTACATGTCGAGCATGCCCTCGAGGTTTGCACCGTCAGCGAACACCTTGATTGCCATCTGCCTGATTCCTTTCGTTTGCATACGGCCGATAAACTGCTAAACACTTTACCTACGTTTATCAAGGCGTAAGCTGCGGTTTTTTATCTTCTCGGCGAACGGTTTTGCAGATTTACCATTTTTATATCGACATTCCAGCGGCAAAACGTTTTTGCCAATCATCGCGGTTGATTCCGTTCGCGGCGCTGAGACAGCGCTTCACCGGCGCGTTTTCACAACCGCTCCAAAACAAAAAGCGGCGACGCCTCATTTGAGACGTCACCGCTTCCGTGTAGGAGCCGGTTATCGGAGCTCCGCCCGATTAGGGCCTAACGTATGCCTAGATTACTCTTCCTCAACGTGATTGATCACAGCACCCTTGGTGTGGATGAAGTTGGGGACGAAGGCGACGACCAAAAGGACAGCGAGAATCGCGTAGACACCGGTGGTACCGAAGGCCTCGGCAGCGCGGCCGAGCGTAATACCAATGACGGAGAAGTCGAAGTCGCCAAACGTAGTGTTCTTGAAGCCAAAGACGTCAAGAACGGGCAGGAGCAGGGCCGGGGCAAAGGTGATGAGCAGGCCGTTGACGAAAGCGCCAAGAGCTGCACCCTTGCGACCGCCCGTGGCATTGCCGTAGATACCGGCGGTAGCACCGCAGAAGAAGTGGGGAACCATGCCCGGGATGATGAAGATGCCCAGGGTAGCGCCCACGATGAACATACCGACCACGCCACCGATAAAGGAAGCGACAAAGCCGAGGATGACGGCGGTGGGAGCATAAGGGAAGAAGACGGCGCAGTCGACGGCGGGGATGGCACCGGGGATCAGCTTGTTGGAGATGCCCTGGAAAGCCGGGACCAGGTCGGCGAGAATCATACGGACACCGTTGTAGACGATAGTGACACCGACGGCGAAGGACAGGGCACAAGTCAGGGCATAGACGATCACATTGTCGCCGCCAGCGGTCTTGGTAACGACCGCAGGGTCTGCGATGTAAGCGGCAAAAGCGGTAACCAGGTAGAAGAAAGCCATGGTAAGAGCCGTGGAGATGGTGGTGTCGCGCAGGAAGGCAAACTTCTCGGGAACCTCGATCTTCTCGGTGCTGTTCTCCTCGGCGTCCTTAGCAAAAAGCGTACCGACTGCAGCGGAGATGTAATAGGCGAGTGAACCGAAGTGGCCCATGGCGATTTCATCGCCATCGGTAACCTTCTCGGTGAAACGCTGACCAACGGCGGGAAGCATAGCGCTCACGAGGCCCAGGAACATGCCGCCCACGATGACAAGCTGGACATCCTGGAAGCCAGATGCCTGCAGAACGGCAGACAGCAGGCAGGCCATAAACATGCTGTGATGGCCCGTCAGGAAGATGTACTTAAACTTGGTAAAGCGGGCAATGATAATGTTCACGACGTAGCCGAGAATCAGGATCATCATGGTCTGAACGCCAAGGACGCTCTGAGCCATCGAAACGACGACCTCGTTGTTAGGCACGACGCCGGTGATGTGGAAACCGGTCTCGATGAAGGTACCCAGCGGAGCAAGGTTCTCCTGAACAACAGCGGCGCCAGCAGACAGCATGATGTAACCAAGAATGGGCTTCAGGGTTCCCGTCATCACCTTGTGGGCAGGGCGCTTGAGCGCAACAAGGCCCACAAAGGCAAACAGACCCATGATCCACGCTGGCTTGGTCAGAATCGATTGGATAAACTCAAGTATGGGAAGGATGGCTTGCATCTGCGCTTCCTTTCTCTCTAACGTGGGCGCGTTTCCCTCTTCCACAGGGAACCGCCCTTTTTTTTATGCCGCTTTAGGCGTTAGCAGCGGCCGCCTTGATTGCCTCAAGGGCGTCTTCGCGGATCTTCTTCTTGTTCACATAGCTGCGAACGATCACAACGTTGCCGTGGAGCTCGGGGGCGAGCTCCTTAACGGTGATGAACAGATCCGGATTTGCGGAAGAAGCACCGTTCAGGTCCATAGACTCAACGTCGGCCTTGATGCCCTCCTCCTCGCAAAGCTCCTCTACTTTGCCAGCGAGCATCAGGCTAGACCCGATGCCGTTTCCGCATACGGTGATGATATGCATGGCAACCTTCCTCTCCTACACGTGACGGTTTTCCGTCTATCCAAAAGCGGCGACGCATCGCCGTGCCATTAAGGCCTAAAAGAATGAACGCATGGTCTCCAAAACCTGCTCGGGCGTATCGCATGCGCTGAGCTTGGCAACGCAGTCCTCGTCCTCGAACATCTGCGAAAGCTCCGCCAAGCAGCCAAGATGAGCCTTGGGGTCGGGTGCGCAAATACCCACGAGCACGTGAACCGGATCGAAATCCTCATGTCCAAACGCAACGGCAGGGTCAAGCGTGACAATGCAGATGCCGGCCTCGCTCACATTGCCATCGGCCTGAGCGTGAGGCATGGCAATGCCCTCTTCCAAGACCATATAGGGACCGAATTTGTGAACCGACGAAATCATGGCGTCAACATAGCTCTGGTCGCATTTGCCGGCGTCAACGAGCAGCTTACCGCATGCCTTGATCGCTTCCTCCCAATCGGAGGCCTCGACGTGGCAGGCAACAAGCTCGGACTTAAGAAGATCGGTCAGCATGCTCGCCCCCTACTCCTCGGGCAGGATATGGAAACCAAGTGCCTGAATGTCGCGGGCGAAGCCCTTGACCGTATCAAGCGAGTACTCGAGTAAATCTTTTCCGAAATTCTTGCGCTTGGCAAGAAGGGCATTGGGAACCGTAATGATCTGGCAGCCAACGGACTCCGCCTGGAAGATATTGAGGACCTCGCGCGTAGACGCCCAAAGAACCTCGGCAGCAGGCTTAACGGCAGCCTTCTTTACGGACTCCGCCATGAGGGGCAGCGGATCGACGCCGGTATCGGCAATGCGACCGGCAAAGATGGACAGAATAGAGGGGGTCTCGGCAGAGACGGCATCGACAAACTCGTCGACCTGCTCGGGCGTGAAGATGGTAGTGACATTCACCTTGATACCGTCGGCAGAAAGGCGCTTGACCAGCGCGGCGGTGGACTCGCCCTTGGTGTTGAGTGCCGGGATCTTAACGTAGACGTTGTCTGCCCAGGTTGCAATCTCGCGGGCCTCGGCCTCCATACCCGCCTCGTCGTCGGCAAATACCTCAAAAGAGACCGACACATCGGTGATGTGCTCAAGAACCGTCTTGGCAAAAGCGCGGTAGTCAGTCACGCCACCGGCCTTCATAAGGGAAGGATTGGTCGTGAAACCCTGAACGTTACCATTGTCATGCATGTCAAGCATGCCTTCGAGGTTAGCGCCGTCGGCAAACACCTTGATCGCCATGTTCGGTCCTTTCTCATCTAGCACTATTGCTATCGAAAGCCTTCTTCTTTGTTTCAAAAGCTTTTCGGTTTTCTTTTATAAACCATTTCAAAAGCTATCGAAAGCTCAATTGTCATCTTTCCGTGAACGGTCGAATATCGGGTGTGAACGTACTTCTTTTGGGCGGCACCTTCAGAACAAGCCCTCTACACGCTATATAAGTGCAAACTATCTGCTACGCATGCATTTGGGACATGCCATTCCGTTCATTTGATTCATTCGATTTTGCCTTGTCCTTTTCATATCGATACGTTATATTTCGATTACGAAAGGCGTATCTTTTGCCTTTCGTTCAAAAGGAGCGGCATATGGCATCTACTTCAGACCTTTCACCGGCCGAGCGTCAGCGATTTATTATGAACTGGCTGGCCGAAAAGCCAAATATCTCGGTATCCGACATCGTTCGCCGTTTTTCGGTTTCGGAAGTCACCGCACGACACGACCTCGTCTCGCTGGAATCCGAAGGCAAGCTGCGTCGCGTACGCGGCGGAGCGGTATCGCTTTCACGCTCCAACGCAATCTCGTATCCCGAGGAGCGCATCAATGTCCAAGTCGAGGCCAAAGAGGCCATCGCCGCAACCGCGGCAACTCTTGTTGATGATGGCGATGTTCTGGTAATTGATATCGGCACCACAGGCTTTTACTTCGCTAAGGCCCTCATGGACAAGCGTGAGATCACCATTATCACCGGCGATCTTGCAATCGCGAACTATGCCAGCTTTAATCTCCCCAATGCTTCGGTAGTGCTGCTGGGCGGCTCCGTGCGCAAGGGCCACCTCTATCTCGCGGGCGCACTAACGCTCGACTGCATGAGCAAACTCCATGCCGACAAGGCGTTTGTCAGTGCCGACGGATTCCACCCCGACCACGGTTTTACCGTCGAGCACGACTTCTCAGCCATGATCAAGCATATGTACCTGACCAACTCAAACCAGAGTTACATGATGGTTGACCAGGGAAAGTTCAACAAGACCAGTTTTTATCAGTCCGCGCAGATCGATGACCTCGATGGCATCATCGTTGATGGAGACGACGAGGGTATCATGACGGCGGCGATCGAGAGCAGTCGCAGCCATCCCAAGCTCTATATTGCAAAATAGCTCAAATGGCCGGGTCGCCCCCCCCTGCGGGCGACCCGGCCATTTATTCAATCAACCCAAAATGCCGCATCGCTGTGACGGTGCCGTCGTGTGCGACATCGTCGGTCACGTAGTCGGCGACCGCCTTGACCTCGGGCATGGCGTTGCCCATGGCGACAGCCGTCTCGACCGCAGCGAGCATGCCCAGGTCGTTGCCCGAATCGCCAAAGCCAAAGGTGCGCGCATTTCCTTCGCGGCCCAGATACGCCAGCGCTCGCGCCACGCCCACGCCCTTGTCAATACCCTTGGGGCTCAGCTCGCGATTCTGGCCACCGGTGTTGCACAGCTCAAACTCGCAATCGATAAAGCCGTCATCATTGGCTACGCGAGCCAAACTGGGCACACTGAGGCATACCTTGCCCACGCGCAGACTGCCGTCGACGCGCATTTCCTCGGTGCTGTGCACCACAGAAGTGCCGATCAGAGACGACTGCTCAACGCCCACAGGCTCCAGGGCAAAAGTAGCCACGTTGGTCTCGAAAAAGGCCTCAATCCCTGCCGCGGCCATACGGCGCGCAAGCTCCTCGATAACGTCCTCGTCAAAGCAGTCCTCGTGTACCACGCGTCCCTCGACCTCGAGCGTGGCGCCTGCCATGGCCACGACGCCCGCGGGGTCGAGCGCACGCAGGCTATCGGCGATAAGCCACAGGGGGCGACCCGTGCAGATAAATGCCTTGTGCCCTGCATCGCGCAGTGCACGGAACGCCTCAACCACCGTCTGCGAGGGGCGAACCGCCGAAAAGTCCTTATCGGTCATATCGTCGGGATCGAACGACGTCAACGTGCCGTCCACGTCAAAAAAGAGCACGGCGGAATCGGGGCACGCATCAATCATATGGGTTCCTTTCGGGGATGAGGGCAAACGAAGCATCCATCATATAATGGAGCGACGCAACCAGAGAGGTCACCCATGGAATTTTACGCAAGCTGCCCCGAGGGCTTTGAGTCCGCACTCGCCGATGAGCTTAAACGCCTCGGGCTTTCGCATGTCCGCCGGCTGAAGGGCCGCGCTACGTTTGAGGGCGAGCTCGAAGAAGGCTACCGCGCCTGTCTGTGGTCGCGCCTGGCGAGCCGCGTGTTCGTGGTTCTTGGGCGCTTTGAGGCGCAGGATGCCGACGAGCTGTACGATAGCGTTTACGACATCGCCTGGGAGAACATCATCCGCCCCGGCGCAACCATCGCCATCACCGCCCGCGGCGTGACCGAGCAGCTGCGCAACACACGCTTCTCTGCCTTGCGCGCCAAGGACGCATTGTGCGACCGCCTGGCCGAAACCACGGGCCGTCGCGCCGATGTCGATGCCGCCGATCCCGATGTTCACCTGCTGCTTTCGCTGCGTCAGCGCCGCGCGAGCATCAGCCTGGACCTTTCGGGCGACCCGCTGTTCAAGCGCCTGCCGCCCGCAGCGACCCGAGCCGGCGAGGGCGCGCACGTGCTGCGCCCCGACTACGCCGCCCTGGTGCTGGCGCAGGTCGGCTGGACCGCACTATGCGAGCGCGAGCTGACGGCCGATGATTACGAGAACGAAGCCCTGCCCACGCTGATCGACGCCTCGTGCGCCGGCGGCGGTCTGCTACTGGAGGCCGTGAACATTCTGACCGACCGCGCCCCGGGCGCTGCACGCGAGCGCTGGGGCTTTGAGGGCTGGCAGCCGCACGACGCCGCCCTGTGGGAGCAGCTGCTTGCCGAGGCACGCGAGCGCGAGGCGGCGGCGCGCGAGCGCCAGGCGCGCATCGTCGCCGTGGACATTGACCCCGCTGCCCGCAAGACTGCCGAGCGCATGGTCAAGTGCGCCGGCTACAAGCGTTTTGTCGACTTTTGCGCTGCCAAGCCAGCCACCGTGCTGGACCATGCAGGCGCTGTCGCCGGCGCCGCCGTGGTCGCGGATACGACCGAGACACCGCTTTCGCTCATGCACGACGCCATGACGCTGGTCGGCGAGCTGCGTCGCGCGCCCGAGCTTGCCGCGGCGCCGGTCGCTGCGCTCACCCGCGATGGATTGCTGGCCCGCTCGCTCCACGCCGAGCCCGAGCGCTCGATCGCCGTCATGCCCAACAACGAGGAGGCGACCGTCGAAGTCTGGCCGTCGCTCGACCACGCCGCCGCAGCGTTTGAGGCTGCGACCGGCGCAGATGCCGAGGCCGAGGTTGCGGATACCAACGAAGTCAACGACAAAGCCGCCAGCACCCCCATGCCCGAACCTGCCGCCACACTCGACCTGGGCGACGGCAAGCCGCTGCCCGTGCTCATCCCCGAGTCCGAGCAGTTCGCCAACCGCTTGCGCAAGAACGCCCGTCTGCGTCGCAAGTGGGCAAAGCGCGAGGGCGTGAGCTGCTACCGCGTCTACGATGCCGACCTGCCCGATTACTCCGCCGCCATCGACCTGTACGAGGGCTGCCCGCAGACGCCGGGCCGCTGGCTCGTCATCGCCGAATACGCCGCGCCCAAGACCATCGATCCCGCGCTTGCCCAGGCCCGCATGCTCGACATTCTGGCCATCGCGCCGCGCATCCTAGATGTTCCCGCCGAGCACGTGCACGCCAAGGCCCGCATGCGTTCGCGCGGCGGCTCGCAGTACGGCAAGCAGGGCGCCGGCAAGGGCGGCTCGGGCGAGCGCGCCAATATCGCACGCCGTCGTCTGCCGCTCATCGAGGAGGGCGGCCTTACCTTTGCCGTCAACTTTGACGACTACCTGGACGTCGGCATCTTCTTGGATCACCGCGTCACCCGCAACCTGGTGCGCGAGCACGCCAAGCAGGCGCGGCGCTTTCTCAACCTGTTCGCCTATACCGGCACCGCTACCTGCTATGCGGCAGACGGCGGCGTCGAGGAAACTGTGACGGTCGACCTCTCCAACACCTACCTGGACTGGGCCGAGCGCAATATGCGCCAGAACGGCTTTGTTGGTCCGCAGCATCATTTTGTGCGCGACGACGTGCTTGCCTGGATTCGCGTCCAGCGCCAGACGCGCAACCGCTGGGACCTGATTTTTGTCGATCCGCCCACGTTTTCGAACTCATCAAAGATGGGCCGCCGCACCTGGGACGTCCAGCGCGACCATGTTGAGCTTTTGGCCGGCGTATCGCGCCTGCTCGCACAGGGCGGCCACGCCATCTTTAGCTGCAACCTGCGCGGCTTCCGCCCCGAGACGCGCAAGCTCGCGCGCGCGGGCGTCGTGCTAGAGGACATTACGGCGCAGACCATCCCCGAGGACTTTGCGCGCAACCAGAAGGTGCACCATTGCTATATCGTGCGCCGCCTGCCCATCGAGGACGCCATGGCCGAAGTCGGCTTTAGCGCCGAGGAGATTGCAGAGCGAACCGAAGAGCTGCGCAACCCCGAAGCCCGCAAGCCTCGCGCAACGACGCCCGCGCAAGCGCAGGCCGGAGACCGAGGGTCGCGCGGCGACGGCAAGCCTGCCTGCGCCGGCAAGCCCAAAAAGAAGAAGTTCTACGCCAGCAAGCCCAAGGGTAAATAAACAAAGTTGCGGTGGAATGCGGACTGTTTTGCCTGGAAATTAGGCAAATTTAGACCGTATTTCACCGCAACTCATATTGGGATGGTGGTTGGCGATCTAGCCCTGGGTGACCAGGCGATAGCCGATACCCACGTGCGTCTGGATATAGCGCGGATGCGCCGGATCGGACTCGATCTTCTTACGCAACGTGCCCATAAAGACACGAAGGCTCGCCAGGTCGCTCTTAGTTGCCGTGCCCCAAATCTCGTGCAGGATAAACTGGTGCGTCAGCACCTTGTCGGCGTTGTGCGCCAGCAGGCACAAGAGCTTGTACTCGATCGGCGTCAGATGCAGCTCCTCGCCATCCATCGTGGCGATGCCGGCATCAAAATCGATATGCAGCTCACCGGTATCGAACGAGCCCTCGGAGGCAACGCCACCCGTTTGCGCATACGAAAGGCGCCTGAGCGTCGTGCGAATGCGCGCGAGCAGCTCCTCGACCGAAAACGGCTTGGTCAGGTAGTCGTCGGCACCGGCATCGAGTGCGCGAATCTTGTCCGCATCCTCGCTGCGCGCCGAGACCACAATGATCGGCATGCCCGACCATGCGCGCACCGACTCCACCACCTTGACGCCGTCCATATCGGGCAGGCCCAGATCGAGCAGCACAATACTCGGTGCCTGCGATGAGGCGGCGGCGATGGCGGCATGGGCGGTCTCCACGGCCATATGGCGCAAGCCGTGCGCCTCGAGCGCGGCAAAGATAAGGTTGCGGACGGCGGGGTCGTCCTCAACGACCAAGATGAGCGGTTTCATGGCAGAGTTCGACACAGCGTTACTCCTTATCAAACGAAACGTCGGCGGCGGGAAGCCCAATCGTAAAGACCGAGCCGTGCGGGTCCGCCGCGGCAACCTCTATGCTACCGCCATGCGCCAACATAATGGATCGACAGAGCGAAAGTCCCAAGCCCACGCTGCGATGGCTATCAGCCAAGCCATGGTTGACAGTGTAGAACGATTCAAAGATCCGGCCCTGCTCCTCGGGCGCAATACCGGGACCGTCATCGGCGACGGAACATGCCACCTGTCCATCGTTCGCCATAATCGAGATCACGATATGCGAGCCCGACGGCGTATAGGCAATAGCGTTGTTCACCAGGTTCACCACCAGCTGCACCATCAGGCGCGCATCGACGTTGACGAGCGCCGGCTCGTCGCACGGCACCACCTTAAGATCGTGCTCGCGTACAGCCGGATTCACGTGGCGCAGCGCCTCCTCGACGATATCGTCCATGAGCTCGAGCGTGGTCGACAGATACATGCCGCCGCCCTCGAGCTTTGTGATGGCGAGCAAATTCTCGACGGTGGCGTTGAGCCATTGCGCATCCGAACGAATGGAAAGGAGCATGCTGCGGCGCGTCTGGCTATCGAGCACGGCCGTGCCGGTCGAACCCTGGTCGAGTAGCACGTCGGCATTGCCCGAAATGCTGGTAAGCGGCGTGCGCAGATCGTGCGAGATGGAGCGCAGCAGATTGGCGCGCAGCTGTTCGTTTTTGGCGAGCACCGCCGCCTCCTCGCGGGCCTCCATGGCGCGGGCGCGATCGAGTGCCAGCTCGCCTTCGCTCACGATGGCGTCGGCAAGTGTCCGTTCCTCGTGCGTCAGCATGTCGGGCTCGGCAACGATAGCCAGCACGCCCACCACCGAGGCGGGGTCGCCCGAGCGCACGAAGCCGTCGCCCGTGCAAACCGTCAGGTAGATGCCATAAAACGCCGAGCCGCCATAGGTGGCATCGAGCGGCGTTCCCACATAGGCGGACGCCGAGAGCCGCGGCGGCATCTGGGGCGTCAGCTGGTGCACCGGCGCGGCGTCACCCACGGCCGTGTACGTCGCACGCGGCAGCAAGTCATCATCGTCGGCGTCGGCGCTGTACCACACGACCGGACAGCCCGAAAGACGCGCCAGCTGCGTTGCCATGGCATGCACAATCTGCTGCTGATCGGGACACCGCTGCAGCATGCGGTTGGTCTCGAGCACCATATGCGTGCGACGGTCGCTGGCGGCAGCCTGTGCCAAGGCGCGGCGCAGGGCCAACGCAATCGAGCTCGACACAAGCGAGACCACAAACATGATGAAGAACATGCCGGGATAGACGCGGTCGATAAACGATAGCGAGCAGCGCGGGTCGACAAACAAGAAGTTGTAGAGCGCTACGGCGGCAGCCGAGCTCAGCAAGCAATACAGGCGGCTCCAGGTAAAGAATGCGCACAGCTGCACGGCGAACACATAGACGATCATGATGCTCGGCGCGAGACCAGGATGGTCGAGCAACGCACCCACAATCGTCGCCGCGACCAGCAGCCCCGCCGATACGCAGGCGTCATACAGAGGGCTGCGACGTGTCAGCGTTGTGCGCCGCCACCAAAAGCTATCGGCAATATCGCCGTCCGCACGGACGTCCATCGGCACCCCGCCCCTCTCTTAAAAACAAAAACCACCACAGAGGGACAGCACCTTTGTGGTGGTTTCCCTTGTGGTGGTTCCAAGTGTATAGCCTTTGCAGTCTGCGGTCGTTAGACAAACAGCACGTGCGCGAGCAGGGCGCACACTCCTGTCCATCGAAGGCCAACTCCATGCAACCTGTCGGCGACTACGGGCGCTCGTTGGGGGCCAAGCGCTGCATCTTGTTCACAGCCTTGAACTTGGTGAACAGCGGCACATACTCAAAGCTCACGTTGGAGTTCTCCAGGCCATACCAGCGCGCCGGCGTACCGGCAAAGCGGCGGATGATGTACTTGAGCGTGATGGCCGTGCGCTCGCTCGGCTCCACGTCACTCTCGGGCGCCAGGAGCTTGCGGATCATGACGAACTTAAACGTGCCGATGTTGCCCGGATCCTTGTAGACCGAGTAGTCATGCATCTGCGGCGGCAGCTCGCCGGTGGCGGCCAGATCCTGAACAACCTGGCGCAGGTAGGCGTTCACGCGCTGGTTAACCTTGTAGCCCAGGTACAGATGCACGCGGAAAACATAGTCGGTGCCAAACGTCTCGACCGAATAGGCAAAGGTATGCGGTTCATCCATGGTCTCGACGTTCACGAACCACCAGGCGCGGGCGCGCTTGGGATGCTTGTCCAGAATCGAGTAGACGATATCGCGGTCGATGTAGTCGGTATTGGTGTCCTTGGTCAGGTACACGATGTTGTCGCTCATAAGCTCATAGCGATCGTCGTCGCGCAGGCGCTTGAGCTGCGGCAGATAGCTGCGCAGCGGCAGCAGCGTAAACTGACGCCGCTCGACCGCCGTGCCGTTGTACCAGCACAGCATAACGCCCATGATGAGCATGGCCATAAGAATAGTGAAATAGCCACCGTGGAAAAATTTGGTGAGCGAACTCACAAAGAAGAAGCCCTCGAGCATAAGGAAGAACACAACGAAGATATACGGGACGACCTTAAGGCCGCGATCAACATGCAAGTAGAAGAAGAGCAGCAGCGTCGTGCACATCATGGTCAGGGTAATCGCCAAGCCGTAGGCGGCCTCCATGTGCGCCGAGCTCTGGAACAGCAGCACCACGATGACGCAGCCCACAAGCATGACGTTGTTGACCATGGGAATATAGAGCTGGCCCTTGGTCTCGGCAGGATAGAAGACCTGCATGTGCGGCATGAGGTCCAGGCGGCTGGCCTCGGACACCAACGAGAAAGCGCCGGTGATGAGCGCCTGCGAGGCAATGATGGCCGCGACGGTGGAAAGGCCGACGGCAAAGGGACGCAGGCCCGGGGTAAGCATCTGGTAGAAGGGGTTGAGGTCGGCGATACCCATGAGCTCCGGGTTGCCGGCGTTGTTGATAAGCCACGCGCCCTGGCCCATGTAGGACAGCAGCAAGCAGCACTTAACGAACGGCCAGGTTGCGTAGATGTTGCCACGGCCCACGTGGCCCATGTCGGAATAAAGCGCCTCGGCACCGGTGGTGGCGAGGAAGCAGCTGCCCAGAATCATGATGCCCGCATGGTTGTTGGGGCTCAACAAAAAGGCGATGCCGCGCACCGGGTTGAGGCACAGCAGCACGGCGGGGTGCTGGAAGACAAAGAACAGACCCGTGCCGCCCAGGAACAGGAACCACAGCGTCATGATGGGGCCAAAGGCGTGGCCGATCTTGGCCGTGCCGATGCGCTGCACCAAGAAGAGCGCAATGATGATGGCAAGCGTGATGGCCACGACGCGGGCCTGATCGTCGCCCAGCACGGCATGGACTGCCGGAATGGTGCGCAGGCCTTCGATAGCCGTAGTCACGGTAACGGCAGGCGTGAGGATGCCATCGGCGAGCAGTGCCGCGCCGCCCAGCATGGCGGGGATGATGAGCCATTTGCCGCAGCGCTTAACCAAGCTGTACAGAGCAAAGATGCCACCCTCGCCATGGTTGTCGGCGCGCAGCGAGATGAGCACGTACTTGACGGTCGTCAGCAGCGTGACCGTCCACACGACGAGCGAGAGCGCGCCGAGCACGAACTCCTCCGTGACGCTTCCGATGCCGCCGTTGCCGGCAACGAGCGCCTTGGTTACATACATGGGGCTGGTGCCGATATCGCCATACACCACGCCCAGCGTGACGAGCATCGCCGAGATGCTCACAGGAATCGCAGCGTGCGAGGCTGCCTCCTTGGCCTTTTGTTCCATAAGCCGGTTTCCTCCCAACTTTAACGTTCGAGGGGATTATAGATAATCGTCCCATGTTTTAATGCACTGTTTTCCCAGCTAGATAAACATTTATACGGCCTTTAGGCCACCGCGGCGATATGGAATGTGACAAAGGGACTGTCCCTTTGTCACATTCGTCATTTTCCGAGCCAGTTTTTGAACCACCACTCCATGGATCGGCTCATCTCGGCCATAAAGGGGCTCGTGTGCTTGCGGGTGTAGATATCCACGACGCGCTCCCCCACCTCGCGGGCATGCGGACGGAACATCGCGTCCATCTCGGCCACCTGCGCATCCATGGTCGCGGCATCGGCGCGGCGATAGCGCTCCTCGTGCACCAGGTTCACCACGGGATGCGCAATCGCCGGGCGCTCCTTGCGGGGCGTGCCGATGATGAGCATCGACAGCGGCATGGTATAGGGCGGCAAGTCCAGCAGCGCAGCAACTTCCTCGGCGTTCTCGACGACATCGCCGATATAGCAGCTCCCCAGCCCCAGGGCCTCGGCGGCGACCACGGCGTTTTGGGCAGCGATCACGGCATCCTGCGCCGCGATGGCAAAGTCGCCTAAACCCGGCGCGCGGCGGGGCGCCTTGCCCGTGCGCTCGACAAACTCGGGCTCAAAGCAACCCACGTGCTCAAACAGATCGATCCACTTGGCATAGTCGACCACAAATATAAGTGCCCAGGGCGCCTTGGCGATCATGGGCTGGTGGTCGCACAGGTCGGCCAGGCGATCGAGCGTTGTCTGCTCGCGGATACTCACGATGGAATACATCATCATGGCGCCTGCCGACGGCGCGCGGCTCGCCGCATGCAGAATCGCCGCCCGCTGCTCGTCGGTCACCGCTACGGGACGGTCGTTGTCATCGCGCGCAAAAGCGCGCGTGGACGAACGGTGCTCCAAAATGTCCAGCACCGCGTTGCCCGTGGTCTCGACCGGATAGCCGCCCGCGCCCATGCCAGCGCCCACGTCGCCCGCACTCGTCATACAAACCTGCTCGTTCATCGCCTCAACCTCGCCATTTCTTTAAGAAGCCTTTACGTTTCCGTGTAATTCCCGTCCATTATCGCGCAGGTCGCCACTACATTGCGCCACACCGCCACACATGCGCGCTAATATGGCTGGTTGTTGTGCGCAGCCACCAATCGCAGCGCATATCTTGGTAACAATCGGGTAAACCCCCGCTTTCGTAGTTTTAAGTTTGTGAGGAGTCTCAGCATGTTCGCAGCCGCCATCTCGCTCGTCGGTCTTGCGGCGACCGTCTTCCTTGTCTTGCGCGAGGCCAAAGCCATTCGCGCGCAGTCGGGCACCGTTGCCAAGGGCGCTCTTGGATGGAGCGTCGCCTTCGGTCTGTTCCAGGTCTTTTTGACCATTTGGGGCGCCATGGGCCTCGTCGCCCAAAACGAGCCGCTCGCCTTTGTAATGCTCGTTCTGACCAATGCCATCCTCACCGGCTGCGCCTGGGCCAGCATCGCACGCGACCGCATCGCCCCGCGCGTCTTTGCGTTCGCCGCGCCCGACGCCCCCGCCCCCACCGGCAAGCTCGCCCGTCTGCGCGGCGCCTTTGTGGGCAAACCGCTCGTCGCCGCCGTGCTGTGCCTGCTGCTCGCCGGCGTCTTTGCGCTGCTGGGCATGGAGGTCTCGTCCAACCACGACTTTACCTGGGTCTACCCCCTGTGCATACTGCTCGAGTGGGCCATCATCACCACGCTCATGGTCGGCCTGTTCTTCCTGTTCCAGCGCCGCGGCGCAGCTCCCGCCGCCCTGGCCTTCGCCCTCTTTATCCTGGGCATTGCCGAGTTCTTCGTCATCACGTTTAAATCCATGCCCATCCAGCCGGGCGACCTTTCGGCCATCTCCACCGCCGCCGCGGTCGCCGGCAACGGCTACACCTACTCGATCTCGCTGTTCTGCGTGCTGTCCATGGGCTTTACCGCCATCGCCATGCTGCTATGCGAGTACGCCGGCCTGGTAGCACCGCACCGTCAGAAGGGTGCCGCCAACGCCAAGCGCATGCTGCTCACCAACCTGCTCGTGGCGGTGCTGTGCCTGGGCGGCGTGACCGCGCATGTCACGCTTATCGACTACTACAACACCCTCGGCATCACCGTCTACACCTGGCGCCCGCTCGAGAGCTACTGGCGCGAGGGTTATCTGCCTGCCTTTATTAGTGCGGCACAGTCCATCAAGCCGCCCAAACCCGCCAACTACTCCGCCGACGACGCCAAGGCAACGCTCAAAAAGTATGCCAAGGCCTATGACAAGTCCGATGCCGCCACAAGCGACGCCCGTACCGCCGCCCAAGAGCAGTTCGATAGCGAGAAGCCCACGGTCATCGCCATTATGAACGAGACCTTCTCGGATCTTTCGATCTATCAGGAGATGCACGCCGGCTACGAGGGCCCGCAGTACTTTAAGAACCTGTCCGACTGCCTCAGCCGCGGCAAGCTCTACGTGAGTGCCTACGGCGGCGGCACCGCCAATACCGAGTTTGAGTTTATGACCGGCAACTCCATGGCCAACCTGGGCTCGGGCGTGTACCCCTACACCATCTACATCATGGAAACGACCGGAAACCTGGCAGAGCAGTTCAAGTCGCTCGGATATTCCACAACGGCCATGCACCCCAACCACGCAACCAACTGGAACCGCGAGAACGTCTACAAGGACTTTGGCTTTGACCAGTTCCTGTCTATCAACGACTTCCAGGGAGCCGACACCTTGCGCGGCATGGTGACCGACCAGGCAACCTACGACAAAATCCTTGAGCTGCTCAACCAGAACGCCGACCCGCAGTTCATCTTTGACGTGACCATGCAGAACCACTCGGGCTACGATACGGGCCTGCTGCCGGCAGATAAGCAGATGCACCTGAACATCGACACGACCGATCTGGACGCCAAGACCATCGAGGACGGCACACTCTCCGATGTCGACGAGTACGTCTCGTGCATCGAGCAGTCCGACCAGGCGCTGCGCTACTTCCTCGATGCCCTGCGCAATCTCGACCGCAAGGTGGTCGTGGTGTTCTGGGGCGACCACCAGCCGTTCTTCCCGTCCAAGTTCAACGATAAGTGGTTTACCGGCGAGGACGACGCTACGCATCAGGAGCGCCTGTGGCAGACCGACTACATCATCTGGGCCAACTACGACGTTGCCGGCTGCGACCAGGCGAGCGAGGTCGACGACCTGTCCACCAACTACCTGTCCACCCAGCTGATGCAGCTGATCGGCGCACCACTGACCGACTACCAGAAAGCGCACATGACGCTGCGCAAGTCGCTGCCCGCCATCAACTCGGTGGGCTACGAGGACGCTAGCCTGCGCTGGGCGCTCTCCTCCAACGTCACCGGCGAAGACGCCGTCGCCGCGGCGGCCACCAAGGCGCGCGAGGATTACGCCAAGATGCAGTACTACGAGATGTTCCGCGACGGCAAGAACGTGTACACCGAGCACCTCCAGACCGAGGCCAACGAGACCGACCCCAACCTGGCGCCGGGTACGACCAAGATCAAGTAGCGGGGATCAAGTAACGGGGTCGGGGGCCCGAATCGGCGGCAGGCGGAGGTACGGGAAAGGTCTGCTGCTCAAACAGTCCTGCGCAAGACGGGGGCCACATTAAGTGGCCCCCTTTGCGTGCGGAACTCGCGACAGACCTTTCCCGTGCCTTCGCCTGCCGCCGCCCCTCACCCGTTGCGGGTTGAGTGGGCTGATAAAGAAACTGCGCTCACCTCATGGTAGAAGCGTGGCCTGTCATGCGAATCGCGGAAACTGTGTCCCAGAATTCACGTCCGGAGTGGGATGCACTTTCCGCTTGAGGGCCTGTTGGGAAAGCGCATCCCACTTCAAGAGTAAATTCCGGGTCGCACTTTCCGCTAAGGCTCTCAACCGGAAAGTGCATCCCATTCCAAGCCTTAATTCCGGGACACAGTTTCCGGACAAGGCGTAAAGCGGAAAGTGTATCCCAGTCTGAGCGCCGATTCTGGGACACACTTCCCGAAACCCTGCCCATCTGGAAAGCCCGTCCCACGCTCAATACATCCAGCGGATGCAGGAGAGCGTGTCTTCCAGGACGGCCTCGTCATCGGGGTGATGGAAAATGTCGCCCCACACGCTTGCCACGGTTGCACCCGCGAGTGTCAAGAAAAAAGCCTCGAGGATTTCGAGGCTTTCGCTTCTGTATTATTTCGCACGCGCGGCAGCGATAGACCTACTCGCCCAGCACGGCCTTCTTGGCGGCTGCCGCCATGTTGTCCAGATCTTCCTTGGTCGGATGGTCCTTCGCGGCAACCCAGTTGTCGAGCAGCATCTTAGCGCGGGCGTTGTCGGGATCTTGCTCGAGCATGGCCTCGTAGCGCTGCTTGACCGCAGGGCCCATCTTGCCCTGGCACATCGCCCAACCTACAAGCTCGGCATCATTGGCCAAATTGGAGGTCACGCGATCGATAATCTGCTGATAATAGCTCTGGTCGGCGCCAAAACCGCAGGTGCCAAACAAAAAGACGCGCTTGCGGTGCAAGGTGGAGAGCAACGCCGCGACCGAAGGCGTGCACGCGCCCTTGTCACACCAAAAACCGACGAGCACCGTGTCGGCCGCGCAGGCGCCCTGCGCCTCGAGCGCAACCTGATCTGCATCCGCATCGTCGCTCAACGCCGCGGCATGGACAAACTCAACACCCGCAGCCTGCAGAGCGCGCTTGATCGCGCCCGAAACCATCCTGGTATTACCGCTCTTGCTGTTAACCACCAAAGAGCACGTCATAGTCACGTTGCCTCGTTTCCCCCAAAACTAAAGCCACTAATGCAATTTATTAGATGAATATCTTAGTACCAACGTGACAGATGTAAACCACCTGCCGCTAATCGGTGGCCCCTACTGGGCAAACTGGCTGCGGTAAAGATCGGCATAGAAGCCGTCTGCCGCCAGCAGCTCGTCGTGTGTGCCGCGCTCGATAATCTCGCCGTCGCGCATCACCAAAATGCAGTCGGCGTTGCGAATGGTGCTCAGGCGGTGCGCCACCACAAAGCTTGTGCGACCGGCCATGAGCTCGTCGAATGCCGCCTGCACCTGCAGCTCGGTGCGAGTATCGATGCTCGAGGTCGCCTCGTCCAGCAGCAAAATCGCCGGGTCGGTGAGCATGACGCGAGCGATGCACAGCAGCTGTTTTTGACCCTGGCTAAACGTGCCGCCGTCCTCGCCAATCACCGTGTTGTAGCCCTGCGGCAGCTGCACGATAAACTTGTGCGCATGCGCGCGCTTGGCAGCTTCGATAACCTGCTCGCGCGTGGCATCGGGACAGCCGTAGGCGATGTTATCTGCCACCGTGCCCTCGAACAGCCACGTATCCTGCAACACCATGCCAAAGGCACGGCGCAGGCTTGCGCGCGTGTATTCACGCGAGGAACGGCCATCGACCGCAATGCGGCCGGCATCGATATCATAAAAACGCAGCAGCAAATTGATGAGCGTTGTCTTGCCACAGCCCGTAGGGCCGACCAGGGCAAAGCGCATGCCGGGCTTGGCCTCGATGCAGATATCCTGCAGCAACTTGCGGTCGGACACGTAGCTAAAGTCAACATGCTCAAAGGCGACCTCGCCCTGCGGTGCGGCAAGCTCTACAGCGTCCGACGCGTCGGGCTCCTGCTCGCGCGCATCGAGCAGCGCAAACATGCGGCGCGCCGAGGCATACGCCGCCTGGATCTGCGTAATGACGTTGGTGACCTCGTTGAACGGCTTGGTGTACTGGTTAGCATAGGACAGAAAGATCTGCACGCCGCCCACCGTAAGCGCCGACGGCACGCCCGTGATCACGCCCGCGCAGCCGATCACAGCGACCACGGCATAGATGATGTTATTGATAAAGCGCGTGCCGGGGTTGGAGAGCGAACCCATAAACTGCGCGCGCTCGCCCGCGGTGTAGAGCTCGGCATTGAGGGCATCGAAGCTCGCTTGCGCGTTGGAGCCATAGGCAAAGGCGTCGACAAGCTTCTGCTCGCCCACGTACTCCTCGATATGACCACCGAGCTGGCCTTGGATGCGCTGCTGTGCCGTAAAGCTTTTGTTGGAGAGCTTGGCAATAGCACCGGCTGCAAAAATGGAAAGCGGCGTGACGAGCACCACCACGAGCGTCATGGTCAGGTTGATGGAAAGCATAAACGCGAGCGTGCCCACGATGGTGATAACGCCGGTGAAAAGCTGGGTAAAGCCCTGCAGCAGGCCATCGCCCACCTGATCGACATCGTTGACCACGCGGCCCATAAGGTCGCCGTGGGCATGGCTGTCGATAAAGCTGAGCGGCATGCGGCTGAGCTTGTCGCTCGCCTCCACGCGCATGTCGCGCACCGTCTCGTAGGACAGGCGGTTGACGCAGTAGCCCTGCAGCCACTGGAAAGCCGCAGCACCTACGACGACAATCGCGAGCTTGGTGACAAGCGGCAGCAGCGCGTCGAAGTCCACCTGCCCGGCGGCGACGATCAGGTCGATGCCCTCGCCGACGAGGATGGGCGTGTAGAGCTGCAAGATCACCGAAGCGGCGGCACTCACAAACGACGCTACAAACGAAATGCGGTGCGGACGAACATAGCCCAACAGGCGGCGAGTTACCGCGCCCACGGGATAGCGCTCGGGGTCGCCGGGCTGACGCGGGCCGTCACCCAAGTCACTGAGGTTATCGTTGCCGGACACGTTGGCCGTCATCGTGGCGACCGAACCGGAAGAAGTGTACGGATTCATTTAGCAGCCCTCCTTTGCGCAGACGGATGCGGGGGCGGTCGGGGCGCCTGGGACGGGCGCGGGGCTTGGAGCGGGCGTGGGCGCCGCACCCCCCTGCTGACCCTCGAGCTCCTCGCGGCGAAGCTGCGACTGGCAAATCTCGCGGTAGAGCTGGCAGCTTGCATACAGCTCATCGTGCGTGCCCAAGCCCGCGACCGAGCCGTGGTCGAGTACGCAAATCACGTCGGCGTCGCGCACGGTCGAGACGCGCTGGCTCACGATGATGGTCGTCAGCGGCAGCCCGCCCTCGGCGGTACCGCACACGCTTCGTTCGCGAATGGCACGGCGAAGCGCCGCGTCGGTCTTAAAGTCGAGCGCCGAGGCGGAGTCATCCATGATCAGGATCTGCGGAGAGTCCACCAGGGAACGTGCGATGGTCAGGCGCTGGCGCTGGCCACCGCTAAAGTTCTTGCCGCCCGCCTCGACCGGGGCATCGAGGCCCTGCGGCTTGTTGCGTACGAACTCGCTGGCCTGCGCCATATCGAGCGCCGCCCACAGCTCCTCGTCGGTTGCCGCCTCGTCGCGCCAGGTCAAGTTGCTGCGGATAGTGCCGCTCACCAGCGATGCACGTTGCGGAACGGTCGCAACCACATGGCGCAGCTGGTCGAGCGGCCAGGTGCGCACGTCGGCGCCCATCACGCTCACGCTGCCGGTGCTCGCATCGTACAGGCGTGGGATAAGCGAGACGAGTGTGGACTTGCCGCTGCCCGTGCCACCGATAATGCCGAGCGTTTTGCCCAGCGGCAGTTCCAGGGTCACATCGTTGACGGCGTTGGCAGCGCCGGCGCCAAACGAAAAGCTCGCATGGTCAAAGCTCAGTGCGGGAACCGGAACAGCGCCACCCGCCAGTTCGCTCGGCTTGGGCAGCGCGACCGGCTGATTGCCCTCATCGGTGATGCTCGGCTCACAATTGAGCACCTCGTTGATGCGCGACGCGCTGGCGCTCGCCTTGGTAAAGACCACGACCAGGTTGGCAACGTACACGATGGAGGTGAGCGTCTGCGTCATGTAGTTGACGAACGCCATAACCTGGCCCTGCGTAAGCTCGCCCGCGTTGACCTGGATGCCGCCCACCCACAGGATGGCGCACACGCCTAGGTTCATCATCAAAAACGTTACGGGGTTAAGGATCGACGAGAGCTTGCCCACCGCGATGGCGGTATGGGCCTGGTCGTCGGCGGCTTGGGCAAAGCGCTCGCGCTCGTGATCCTCGCGTACAAAGGCGCGGACCACGCGGGCGCCCGAAAGCCCCTCGCGGCAAATGAGTGCGATGCGGTCGAGCTTTGCCTGCAGCTGCTTGTAGTACGGAATGCAGCGCGCCATGACAAACCAAAACACCAGGCCGATGGCGGGCGTGCAAATCAAAAAGATCACGCCGAGCTTAAGGTCGATGGCAAGGGCCGCGCACATAGATCCCACCGCCAAGAAGGGCCAGCGAATGAGCATGCGCACGCCCAGCGCCACGGCAAGCTGCACCTGGTTGACATCGTTGGTAATGCGCGTGATGAGCGACGGCGTGCCAAAGCGATCGAGTTCGGCATAGCTCAGCTTATTGATGTGCTGGTAGAGTGCGCCGCGGATGTCGGTGCCCATGCCCTGTGAGGTGAGCGCCGCCATCTTTTGGCAGACGAGCGTAAACGAGATGCCGATCACAGCCATGGCGGCGAGCACCATACCGTAGTGGACGACGGCGTTGACATCGCGTGCGCCAATACCCTTATCGATCATCTGGGCAATCACGAGCGGCGTAAGTAGGTCAAAGATCACTTCGATCAACTTACACGCAGGGCCAATCACCATATACCGGCGAAACTTACCACCAAAACGCCTGAGCAGCTCAATCATAAAAAGGCGCTCCCTATCATCATCTCTCTTCAATCTGATTCATGATAATACGGCGAGCCCTGGAGATGCGTAAGCAACTCGTTACAGATGTAAGGGCGACGGTCACTAGCGCCCAAGGCATGTAGCAGCCGATGTTTTGGCAACGCCAGCGAGCGCCGCAAGACACGGGATTCAATTCTTCAGATAAAAGCGCCCTCTACGGGTGATTTTTGGACGAAGTGGTCCCGGTGCCGGCGGGCTGTTTGGTAGTCGAGCGATCCCGCAGGCAAAGCCGAGGACCAGCGAGACACCAAATACCCCATCACCTCTTGGACCGCGTTACCATCGATGTTTTGCCAAAGCCAGCGAGCGCCACCCAGAGCGAACAAGTTGGCATGAAAAAGGCAAGGCATAGACCTTCTGGTCATGCCTTGCCTTTTGAATGACAAATTGTCGCTCTGGGTGACGCGCAGCGTCGAGCATTGCGCGGTTTGGTAAAACCGCGCAAAAAGAAAGCCCGTGCGCTCGATGGATTCGGATGCCCGACAGAGGCTCCTTATGGCTGCTTCCTTCCGGACCTGACCAGATTCGGAACATGTCGTCATCCGAACCCATCGAACGCGCTAGGCGCTCGATATATATTACCTGCTCCCGTCTAGCAGAGCAAGATGCCCCACGGTCAAAAGGAAAACCACATGAGTGCACGGCAGCAAAAAGGCGCGGTCGCAAGTGTGCGACCGCGCCCCATCAGTTGCTTCGCAGAGAGCACTCAAGCGTTGCGTAAGCGCTGGGAAGCGAAACGTCGTTCGACGTCAACGCCGTTACTAATTACGGCGCTTGAGGATAATGCCGGCAACGCAAACGGCTGCACCGGCTACGACCAGCCCAATGACGGGCAGAATTGAGAAGGTATCACCCGTCATCGGCATGGTGCCCTTCTCGCCCTTCGTCGTCTTGACGGGCTTCTTATCGCTCGGCTTCGTGGGTTTAACCTCGGGCTCGGGCTTAGGCTCGGGAGCAGCAACCGTGTAGGTAACCGTCGGAACCGGGAAGTCGTAATCGGCGCCAGACACGTGATTGCTATCAACAGGATGCAGGGTTGCACTCTCGTTGACCTTGAGGCTATGGGTGCCGGCCTCGGTGGGCTTATTCACTAATACCTCGCTGTACGTAAGGACAACCGGTTTAGCGGGCACCGCGGCCTCGTTGAGAGTGAAGACGAGCTTCTCGTTCTCCCCTGCCGTGTACTTGAGGGTAAAGCGATAGGTGCCGTCCGCACGCTTGCCAAAGCCATAGGTGGTCTCGTCGATCTTCTCGGGCGCAAGGTCCTCGCCCGCAACATTCAGGCTGATCTTACTGGCATCGTTCACAAAGTCAAAGTTGTTGCCAATAAAGTCCTCGACCGTCGAGCCGGCGGCAATCTTGTCAACAAGCTTAGCCTTGATATCGGCAAAGTCGGTGTCGAGCTGGCTACTGTTGGAATTCCTGGTGAGGTACTGCAGGAATACCTGGCCATCAAAGTCGGCGGCGTTCTTGTAGTAGACGTTCATGTCGTAGCCAGCGTTGACCATCGATTGGAACGTGTCGTCCGTGCTCCAGAACGCGACGTCAATGTTGCACGGCGCGTTCACATCGACGGGGATGGGGTTCGTGGTGCCGTTATTGCGGGCGTCGTCGGTGTACTCGTAGTCGTACTGAGCCCAGTTCTTGTCAGAGTTCTCGTACTGGTCGCGATAGTACTTAAGATACTCGCCGAGCTTCTCGGGGCTCTTCATGGCCTGCGAGAAAATGAAGTTAGAGCCGTCGGAGAACTTCTTCCAGTCGTTCTTGAGATTGTACTCGCGAGACTGCCACTCCCAGATACCGCCCATTTTGTTCGATCCATAGGGGTATGCAGCGTGGGTCTCTGGATTCGTCTGCTTGGTTGGATCGCCAAACGACCTCGTATACGGTTTGGTGTAATCGCCGTTCTTGCAGTAAAGGTAGGTTGCACCGTCACTAATAAGGATCACGTGCTTGTTCTCGGCCTTAACGGCAGTATCCGCGTCGAGGATGCTCTTTGCGGCAAGAAGGCCAGCGTCCATGTTAGTGCCCGAATGCAGGCTGGAGTTCATTGCGTTCAGGATGTCATTATACCCCGTGACGACGTCGGTCAGCGGCTGCTGGATGTTACCGACCCTGTTGAAGAGGACTACGCCAACCTTGATGTCCAGACCATCAGCCTTGGCTTTCTGGCTAATTTGCTCCAAGAATTCTTTGGCTTGTTTGTAAATGTCCGTCTGCGCGGAAGCGCCCGACTTATCGAGCACAAACACAACGTCGGACGGCTCGGCCTCGCGCTTGCCCGGGAACGAAAGCGTAACCTTCGTCTCCAGATTCTCGTCAAGCTCGGTCGCCATCTTCTGGTTCTGCTCTAACGTGGACGATTGACCGGCGCCCCCCGCGGCATCGTCTGCGAATGACATGGTCGCCGGAGTGGCCATGCCTAACGTCAGCGCCAACACCGCGCCAACCGTAACCGCGCGCTTAAGCGTATTTCCCAATCTGTGCATC
>NZ_JBNPNG010000016.1:0-42457 GCF_050314535.1 Collinsella sp. SGI.095 | reverse complement strand
GGTAGGAGAAGTCGTTCTATATTGAAATCGCCCTTGAGTTATCCTGTCGTGCAATGAAAAACAGAGACTATCCGTAGTCTCTGTTTTTGTAAGGGGGTTCCTTTCAAAAGGAGGGCATCCCCTATTTTTGATTTAATCGTGCTGCTGACTGGATTGAAATGCTGGAAGTCATGCCGTTGGGCATTGTCGTTTCCCGTCAAACTTGGAAAGAATGAATAACGGGGAAATGAGAAACTGTGAAGTTGGAATTGGATGACATTGGGGGCGGCGATGCAATTCTGGCGCCATCTTCGATTGACAGTGAGGCAGATAGGGGATAGGCCATGGCTGAAACGTTCAATCCCAAGAACATCATCGTCACGGGCGGCTGCGGCTTCATCGGCAGCAACTTCGTGCACTACGTGGTCAACAACCACCCCGGGGTGCACGTCACCGTCCTGGACAGGCTGACCTACGCCGGAAACCCCGAGAACATCGCCGGGCTGCCCTCCGACCGCGTGGAGCTCGTCGTGGGCGACATCTGCGACGCGGAGCTGCTGGACCGCATCGTCCCCGGCCACGACGCCATCGTCCACTACGCCGCCGAGAGCCACAACGACAACTCAATCGCCGACCCCGAGCCGTTCCTTCGCACCAACGTGGAGGGCACCTTCCGCCTGCTGGAGGCCGTCCGCAAGCACGGCGTCCGCTACCACCACGTCTCCACCGACGAGGTCTACGGCGACCTGGCGCTCGACGACCCGGCGAAGTTCACCGAGGAGACGCCCTATAAGCCGTCCTCCCCGTACAGCTCCACCAAGGCCAGCTCCGACATGCTCGTGCGCGCCTGGACCCGCACCTACGGGCTTCGCACGACCATCTCCAACTGCTCCAACAACTAAGGCCCCTACCAGCACGTGGAGAAGTTCATCCCCAGGCAGATCACCAACATCGTCGACGGCGTCCGCCCCAAGCTCTACGGAAAGGGTGAGAACGTCCGCGACTGGATCCACACCGAGGACCACTCCTCGGCCGTCTGGGACATCCTCACCAAGGGTGAGATGGGGGAGACCTACCTCATCGGAGCCAATGGCGAGAAGAACAACATCACGGTCCTGCGCATGATCCTGGAGGCGATGGGAAAGGACCCCGAGGACTTCGACTGGGTTGCCGACCGCCCCGGCCACGACCGCCGCTACGCCATCGACAGCTCTAAACTCCAACGCGAGCTGGGCTGGAGGCCGATGCACACCGACTTCGCCGAGGGTCTGAAGCAGACCATCGACTGGTACGTGGCCAACGAGTCCTGGTGGCGCCCGGCCAAGGAGGCCACCGAGGCCCGCTACCGCTCCCAGGGTCAGTAGGGGGCGTGGCGCTGGGCTTTTGACGTTGTTAATGCGCGCCTGTCAGATTCGCATTGCAATGGGTTGCTTGGGTTTTGGTGCCCTGTGCGATGGCATTGATATGCTTTTGCATGTGACCTAAGAGTTGCCGTGCCGACTAAAGTGCCGTCGACCTAAGGAAGTTATTCCAAATAGATCAAGCGGCTTTATCGGCTTCGGGCCATTTATTCGCCATGGTTCTTTTGCTTTTAGCGGCGATATCCTGATTCTTGCCAGTATTGTTTTTGTATGCCTGTTCGTATTTCCTAATCTGGTCTTTGTATTCCTTAATGAGGACCTCTAAGGATTCATCGAGAAACAGCAGCATTTCGCTCCCGTCATATCCATCTACTGTATCGTCCATGAATCTGCATCCCGAGAGCGGGATATCGCAGGAGCATTTGCCGATCAGGTTTTCTAGTATTTCTAGTCGACGGAGCAGTACTCCTGCATCGTCAAGAATGTCGAGCCAGCTTCGTACCTCTTTGCAAAACAGCATGTTGATTCCTTTCGCGTTATGGCTTCGCATGACGTAAGGAATCTAAAGATTCGTGCGGACACATATGCGCCTATCATTAATTGGTCCAAATTGTTATGCATGAGCGTGGCGTTGTCACTTCGTTGTGCGGGCGAAAAGCTATGGAGACTTCCGGTTGCCTTGTGTCAAGTCCAAAATTGGAGTAAATTTGTGTCAGTGAAATTGACGTGGAGCTCCTGCGGGAACCACGTCCACCTGAAAGGCGGTCTCCGTTTGGCGGCCGCCTTTCGCATTTTCTATGAGGACTTGTGTCTAAGCCGTTTCTTACGATTGAGGAGCAGGTTGGATTGCTTAGTTCTCGTGGCCTCATCGCCGATTCGGAAACTGATCGCCTTTTGATGAGGGTGATCTAACCTTTGGTAATCTCGAGCACTTTTTAATTTAATGAAACCTCAAGAAAAGAAAGACGTCGCGAAGATGATTGCACTTTCAACTCGTGAACTCAACGCTCCTAATCCGGGCTTCCTTGAGGTAAATGACATGAGGACGCATCTGGAGGTGCTTGTAAAGATTCGCAATATTTGTGCTCATGACGAGCGCTTGTACTGCGCCAAGGTTGGTGGAAGAAAAGACGTTAGTTACCTCAAGATGACCTGGATGCTCGAGCACTACTTAACTCGCTCGGAATCCATGGAGTATTTGAAGGACTTGTTGGGGCTTATTTCTACGGGTGTTAACGACGCCTCTATTGGACACGTCTTGTCTGGACTTGGATATCGAGAGTTCAATGCTCAGCTCCAAAAGAGATTGCGCTAACTGAAATCGAAGTTCGCATACAATGATAATCAATACAAAGAAGTTGGTTGAGATCTTCTTATCGGGGACGCATTCGCTGAGTGTGCCCCGTTTTCTTTATGGCCGAAGTGGCGTATATTCCGATAGGACGCTTGTCACTCTGCCATTTGCTGCGAGGATGGGTTTATATTGGAGCGTTTCGAATTAACTGAAAGCTGAGAGTCCTTCGGGTAACGTTTTCTGTTGTGTTGAAGGCTTATTACATGAGCTGTTTCCGGAAGTGCGGGGGAAATCGAGACCTGTCGACCACGACCGGTTATTCGTCATTAAAACCGCAGGTCACAATTGTTTAAAAGTGTGGCTTGGTTGGCTTGAAGTCGTTTCCCCCGCACTTCTGAGAACCGATGCCGGAAGTATGCGTCAAATTCTGGAAACTCTGAGCACACGCCCCATTTTGTCCAAAGAACCCGCATGTAGATTGATTGCGGTGTTCCCGTGTGGTCGGCGTGTTTCAAATTTGCCGCATACTTCCGGATTTAACGTTCTGATGCAGCGCGTGCTGACGTATTTACTTGGCAAATTACTGCAATTTAGGGGGGTAAGTCGTTGAGTTACCCAAGTGTCATTCATTGCCCCGCCGTCCACAGATTGCAAAAACGATTTACGCCGAATTGTTCGCTTATCCCGGCGTACTTCGATTTGCCACGGATCAAATCTCGATACATTAATAGATGCTGCTACCAGGCCATTTTCTGGTGCAGGTCTATTGGCTTTCCGTGGAGATCGGAGCGGCCATGTCAGTCGTTTTTTCCAGTCATCATCGTCTTCAGTTTCTGTTTGTTGCCATGGCCTGCCTTTGCGTTTTGCTGGGCGGGCCTTCTTATGCCGCGGGTGCGGATAGCCTTACCATCGCGGGCCAAACATACGACGAGCCGGGTGTCTCGGGCACCGGCTGGGCCTGGACCGATGCCGACCATCTGCAGCTTAACGGCTACGCAGACGAGGCCATTGGCGCGGAGGGCGACCTGGTGGTAACGCTGGTGGGCCAAAATGTTGTGGACGAGGCGCAGGCCGAGGATGCGGACATGTGCACGAGGCGGCCTTGAGGTGTGGGGCAACCTTACGCTTTGCGGCGCGGACTCGCTGCGCGCGACGGGTTCGCAGTGCGGTGTCTTTGCGTTGGGCGCGCTGGTGATCGACGGCTGCTTGGTCGATGGCCGGGCTGACGGCAGGGGCATGATCGATGCTTCGGTGGCCGGCGTGCGCGGTGCCACCGTTAGCGTACGCGGCGGTGCGCATGTTGTTGCCGCCGGCAGCGGATCAGGCGACGATTGCCACTTCCTTGGTATGTACGCCTCCGATGGCCAGTTTGCCGTGGATGCCTCCTGGGTGGACGCGACCGGCGCCAAAGCCGGCGTTGCCTGCGAGAGCGGTTCACTTACCTCTGCACTGTTTGTGACGCCGATGGGCGGGGCGTTTGGTAGCACCAGCGTGATTGATGCCAACGGGTCTGTGACGCAGCATGTGGTAATTGAGCCCACGGGCGCCAATCCGCCGGCGGGGGAGACCCGGCCCGGTACCGATGAGTCCGCCGGCGGTGATCCCGCGGGGGATACAAAGTCCGGTAGCGAAGAAAAACCCAAGGACGAGAACAAGCCCAGCGAGGATCTCATGCCTATGCCCGATCCGGCTCCTGGGCCGGACGAAAAGCCGGTGCCTGCTTCCGCCAAGACGCCTGCGACCAAGACTGCCAAGAAGACCAAGCCCGCACCGACACCGGCCGCCGCTCTCGCCAAAACCGGCGACGGCGATTGGATGATTGTTTCTCTGGCATGCGTAACGATGGGGATGCTGCTACTTTGTTTAGCTTTACTGGCTGCGAAGTGATTGTCGCTAGACATGCCTCAAGTGGCTCATTAGTTTCCACGCGCATCTACCCTGCGACCTATGGCGTGTCCGTTGATGCCGCTGGCGCGAATGTGGCCTACCACGCGCTCAACATCTAGGCGAGCAATCGCCTATCGGCGCTATACTGCAGCCGTTGCCCACGATGTGGGAAACATCCGCATCGTGGGCTTTTGTTTTGAAGGGACGGTGTCACGTGGACGCACAACAGCTAGAAGAGGCCTGGGCTGCAAGGGCTGGCGCACGCGAGGCGCGACTGGTTGCGGCCTCGCATGTGCCGGCGGCGCTTTCGCTTCTGGGGATTGTGCGCCCCGGCGATCGCCTGGTGGCCTTTGCGGATGACTTTGCCGAAGCGTTTGCTTGCGGCTTTGAGGGCTGCGATGTCGTGCTGGTGGGCTCGCCGTCTGCCGAGGCGTTTGCTGCTGCGTCCGAGGGCTTTGATGCTTCGCTTGATGTCGAGGGGCCGCACCTGTGGTGGTTCGCCAACTCCATTGGCGCGTTCGGTCTGCGTGTGCCCGATTTGCGCGCGTTAGGCCGCGCCGCGCGTGAGGCCCATGCGCTGCTGGTTGTTGACAACACCGTGGCTGACGTCTTTGGCTGCAATCCGCTGCGCTTGGGCGCCGTGCTGTCGCTCGAGGCACTCGACCGCGTGTGTGCCGGTAAGGCCCCGCGTAAGCTCGTTGCCGCTTCGGTGGCGCGATCGCAGCTCAAGCGCCATCGTGTGGACGCTGCGGCTGAGTGCGCGCATGCGTTGTTTGCGGGCTGCGGTGCGTCGGCGCTCGATCTTTCTGCTGAGGAGGCCGACGTGCTGGAGCGCGGGCTTTCCTCGCTTAACGCTCGCATGCAGGCGCATTTCGACCGCGCCCGTGCGCTGGCCGAGTATCTGGCCGCGAACGAGATGGTGTGCAACGTGCGCTATCCCGGGCTGAGCTCGCATCCTGACCATGCGGTTGCAACGGGAATCCTCGAGCATGGCTTTGGCCCGGCAGTTGAGTTTGACCTTATCGAGCGTAGCGCGGGAGAGTTATTCGACGCTTTGCCGGGGGAGTTCCGCACATCGCCTGCCGGCGGCGCAACGACGCGTCTTTCGGCCCCACGTGGCAAGCAGGGGGACACCATCCGCCTCTTCGCCGGCACCGACGATCCCCTGACGGTAGCCGCCGCCCTCGATAACGCCCTCCGATAGTAGCTAATTTGGGACGGGGCTTTTTTAGCTACCCAATGTCAATTTTTGGCTATGAGTTAAGAATGCTCTGGATGGGTAGCTAAAAAAGCCCCGTCCCAAATTAGCTACTCTTTGATGGTGTCGATCAGGTCGTTGGCCCTTGCGGCTATGACTTCGTTGATCTCTGCCTGCAGCTCCTCGTAGGCCGCTATGGCTCGCTCGCCGGCGGGGGTGAGCGAGCTCCCGCGGGCGCCGTCGCGCTCGATGAGCTTGCACCCCAGCTGCCCCTCGGCCTCGTTCACAATGCGCCATGCCTTGGAATAGGCCATGCCCATGCTCTTGGCGGCGCGGTTGATCGAGTGTTCGCGGGCGATACCCTGCAGCAGCAAGACGCAGCCGTGGCCGAACACGCCCGGCAGATCTTTGTCGCACGACTGAATGACCAGTTTTGCCGTCGTCTTGTACTCCATGCGCTCCACGTCTCTCCGCTAAAGTGTCTGCTGGGCAAACGCAAAGCCTGCGTTAAGCCCTCGTGTGCTCTTCTTAAATCATGCATTGTAGCAGTCAAAGTGCGTTAAGATACTTGCCCAGTATTGGGCGCCCAAGGTTGGGCTGGGTCCTACGAGGCCTGCAGCCGACCGGTCGCATGGAAAAAGGAGAAACATGGCTACGTTCTTTCCCGGTGAGTCCCACACGTTTTCGGAGTATCTGCTGGTCCCTGGTTATTCGTCCTCGCAGTGCATCCCCAACAACGTCTCTCTTAAGACGCCGCTAACCCGCTTTAAGCGCGGCGAGAAGCCGGCAATCACCCTGAACATCCCCATGGTTTCCGCCATCATGCAGTCCGTCTCGGGCGTCGACATGGGTGTCGCGCTCGCTACCGAGGGTGGCCTGTCCTTCATTTACGGTTCCCAGACCCCCGAGTCCGAGGCCGCCATGGTCAAGGCCGTCAAGGATCACAAGGCCGGCTTTGTCCAGTCCGATTCCACGCTGACCCCCGATATGACCATGGAGCAGGTCATCGAGCTCAAGGAGAAGACCGGTCACTCCACCATGCCGGTCACCGACGACGGCACTCCCAAGGGCAAACTCCTGGGTATCGTTACCAGCCGTGACTATCGCCCCAGCCGCGATGACCACCAAAAGAAGGTCTCCGAGTTCATGACCCCGCGTGAGCAGCTCATCGTGGGCGACAAGAACATCAGCCTCAAGGTTGCCAATGACGTCATCTGGGACAACAAGCTCAACGCCCTGCCCATCGTCGACGACAACGATCACCTTATGGGCATTGTCTTCCGCAAGGACTACGACAGCCACAAGACCAACCCCAACGAGCTGCTCGACGGCGATAAGCGCTACATGGTCGGCGCCGGCATCAACACCCGCGACTATGCCGAGCGCGTGCCGCTGCTCATCGAGGCCGGCGCCGATGTCCTGTGCATCGACTCTTCCGAGGGCTTCAGCGAGTGGCAGAAGCGCACCATCGAGTGGATCCGCGCCAACTACGGCGAGGATGTTAAGGTTGGTGCCGGCAACGTCGTTGACGCCGAGGGCTTCCGCTTTTTGGCCGACTGCGGTGCCGACTTTATCAAGGTGGGTATCGGCGGCGGTTCCATCTGCATTACCCGCGAGACCAAGGGCATCGGTCGCGGCCAGGCCACCGCGCTGATCGACGTCTGCCGCGCTCGCGACGAGTACTACGAGGAGACCGGCGTCTACGTGCCCGTGTGCTCCGACGGCGGTATCGTCTACGACTACCACATGACGCTCGCCCTTGCCATGGGTGCCGACTTTATGATGCTGGGCCGCTACTTTGCCCGCTTTGACGAGAGCCCGACCGAGCGCGTCAACGTCAACGGTCAGTACATGAAGGAGTACTGGGGCGAGGGTTCTGCGCGTGCCCGCAACTGGCAGCGCTACGACCTGGGTGGCGCCGCGAAGCTCAGCTTTGTCGAGGGCGTCGACTCCTACGTTCCCTACGCCGGCTCCCTTAAGGACGGCGTGGGCGGCACGCTCTACAAGATCAAGTCCACGATGTGCAACTGCGGCGCCCTCTCGATTCCCGAGCTCCAGAAAAAGGCACGTCTGACCCTGGTGAGCTCGACCTCGATCGTCGAAGGCGGCGCCCACGACGTAGTCGTCAAGGATTCTCAGCAAAGCGTCAGCTACCGCTAAGCGGCTTTCCCAAGCACCGCACCTTGCCGTTCAAACCGTCGCTCGCGTACCAAAGTACGCGTCGCTCCTCTTTCACGGCAATCTGCGGCACTTGGAAAACCCGACCATGCTTGAGCGGGTAGCAATTAGCGGTTGATTCACAACCACGTTATTAAGATAAAGCGAGATGCCTGCAAGTCGCAGGTATCTCGCTTGTCGTATTTGCTATCATCAGTCAAGTTAACCTTAGGGTCGGTCGGCTTGGCTTTGTTCGCTACAAGTTCCGCACGCAAAGAAGAGCACTTAATGTGCTCTTCGTCTTGCGCAGGACTGTCCGCAGTAGCGAATAAAGCCAAGCCGACCGACCCCAGCTAAGATTAAAGGAGCTGATATGTGCGATTGCACAGATCATAAGGACGAGATCCCTGCCTACGACGCGCAGGCCATTGAGTCCAAGTGGATGAAGGCCTGGGAGGACTCCAACCTCTTTGCCGTCGACACCGACGACAGCAAGCCCAAGAAGTACGTGCTCGAGATGTTCCCGTATCCTTCGGGCGACCTGCACATGGGCCACGCGCGCAACTATACCATCGGCGATGCCATGGCCCGTCAGGCCCGCATGCGCGGCTTTGACGTGCTACACCCCATTGGCTTTGACGCCTTTGGCCTGCCCGCCGAGAACGCCGCCATCAAGCACAACACGCAGGCTGCCGCCTGGACGTATAAGAACATGGACCAGGCGCTCGCCACGATGAAGCGCATGGGCTTCTCCTACGATCTGGATCGCATGGTCAAGACCTGCAGCCCCGACTACTACCGCTGGGGTCAGTGGATCTTTGAGAAGATGTGGGAAAAGGGCCTGGTCTACCGCAAGAAGAACCCGGTCAACTGGTGCCCCAACTGCAAGACCGTTCTGGCCAACGAGCAGGTTACCGAGGGCAAGTGCTGGCGCTGCGGCACCGAGCCCGAGAAGCGCGACCTTGAGCAGTGGTACTACAAGATTACTGAGTACTCCCAGGAGCTGCTCGACGATCTGGAGAAGCTCCCCGGCTGGCCCGAGCGCGTTAAGCAGATGCAGGCCAACTGGATCGGCCGCTCCGAGGGCGCCGAGGTCGACTTTACCCTGTGTGATGCCAACGGCGATCCCATCGAGGGCGACGAGGGCAAGATCACCGTCTTCACCACGCGTGCCGACACGCTCTTTGGCGTCTCCTTCTTTGTCCTGGCTCCCGAGTACGCTCGTCTGCACGAGCTCGTCGAGGGCACGGAGTACGAGGAGGCCGTGACCAAGATCGTCGAGGACTCCAAGCATATCTCTGCCGTCGAGCGTGCCCAGGGCACCCTCGAGAAGCACGGTGCCTTTACGGGCCGCTACGTGGTTAACCCCGTCAACGGCGAGAAGGTTCCCGTGTGGGTTGCCGACTATGTCGTTGCCGATTACGGCACCGGCGCCGTCATGGCCGTTCCCTGCGGCGACCAGCGCGACTTTGAGTTTGCCCGCAAGTACGACCTCCCGATCGTCCCGATCATCCTGGACGATGACGACCGCGCTGCCGTTGAGGCCAGTGGCGAGACCATCGATACCTTCCATGCCGAGACCGTCGACTGGGATTGCGCCCACGCTGCCGAGGGCACGCTCGTCCAGTCCGGCAAGTACACCGGCATGCGCGGCGGTAAGCACTCCGAGGGCGAGGCTGCCATCGTGGCCGACCTCGAGGCCATGGGCTGCGGTCGTCGTAAGGTCGAGTTCCGCCTGCGCGACTGGCTCATCAGCCGTCAGCGCTATTGGGGCAACCCCATCCCGGCCATCCATTGCGAGCACTGCGGCATTGTGCCCGTGCCCGAGGACCAGCTGCCGGTGACGCTGCCCGAGAACCTGGACCTGGGCGCCGGCGAGACCCTCGCCGAGTGCAAGGACTTCTACGAGACCACTTGCCCGGTCTGCGGCCGCCCGGCCAAGCGCGAGACCGATACCATGGACACCTTCACCTGCTCCAGCTGGTATTACCTGCGCTATACCGACCCGCACAACACCGAGCTGCCCTTCTCCCGCGAGGCGGCAGACCGTTGGATGCCCGTCGATAACTACATCGGCGGCATCGAGCACGCCATTTTGCACCTTCTCTACAGCCGCTTCTTTACCAAGGCGCTGCGCGACCTGGGTCTGCTCAGCGTGGACGAGCCCTTTACCAACCTGCTGTGCCAGGGCATGGTCAAGGACGAGAACGGCGACACCATGTCCAAGTCCAAGGGCAACGTCGTGCCTCCGAGCTCGGTTATCGAGCCCTACGGCGCCGACACCATGCGTCTGGCGATCCTGTTTATCGCCCCGCCCGAGAAGGACTTTGACTGGGATCCCAAGGCCGTCGAGGGTGCCAACCGCTTTATCAAGCGCGCCTGGCGTATCGTGTGGCAGCTTGTCCAGTCGGGTGACGCCAACGTTGCCTTCGACAAGTCCGTGCTCGACGAGACCGCGATGAAGCTCTATCGCGAGCGTCACCGCACCATCGCCAAGTGCACCGAGGACTTCGATCGCGGCCAGTTTAACACCGCGATCTCGGCCGTCATGGAGCTCGTCAACGCAGTGAGCGCCTACCTCAACGCCACCGAGGGCGCATCGCGCGACAAGGCACTGTGCTACGGCGTGGCCAAGGACATCGTGAGCGTCCTTGCCCCCATCTGCCCGTTCTGGGCCGACGAGCTGTGGCACGAGGCGCTCGGCTGCGAGGGCAACGCCTACACCGCCTCCTGGCCCGAGTTTGACCTGGCCGAGTCCATCGAGGACACGGTGCAGATCGTCGTCCAGGTGCTCGGTAAGGTCCGCGGCCGCATCGATGTGGCCCGCGATGCCTCCAACGAGGAGATGCAGGCTGCCGCCGAGGCCGCTGTTGCCAAGTGGCTCGAGGGCAAGACGGTCGTCAAGGCCATCTGCGTGCCCGGCAAGCTGGTCAACCTGGTGGTTAAGTAAACCTCGCGCATATAGTTGATGCACAATAGACGAGGGACGATCCGGCTGGGTCGTCCCTCTTTTTGGATATGGATACTTGCGACTACATCCAATTATCCATTTCTTGTGGAGAACCTGTGCTCACGCTGACCTGCGGGTTTGTGCTATGGTTGCACGTTTTCGCAGGTATTGGTATAGTTTGGTTGCAAATGAAGTTGTAATTGAAAGAAGTGGGGTTTCGGCCCCGCTTCTTTTTTGTATGGATGGAGGTGCCGCAATGGTCAAGACCAAGACCGAGCAGGCGATCATCGACGCGCTCGAGGCCGTCGCCCCCCAGCACGATGTCGATATTGTCGACGTTGAGCTCGTGGGTGCCACCAAGGCCCCCTGCGTGCGTGTGCGTATCGAGGGTGCCGAGGGTCAGAGCCTGTCGCTCAACGACGTCACGGCCAACACCAAGTGGGTCGGCGACGTGATCGAGGAGCTCGACCCCATCTCTTCGAGCTATACGCTCGAGGTGTCGAGCGCGGGTATGGCGCGCCCGCTGCGCCGTCCGCGTGACTTTGCCCGCTTTGTGGGCGAGGACTGCGAGCTTTCCTCCACCGCCACCGAGGGCCGTCGCAAGTACTCCGGCAAGATTGCCGCCGCGACCGAGACCAACGTAACCCTCGAGCTCGAGGACGGCGATTCTGTCACCCTCGATTATTCCGATGTTAAAAAGTGTAAGTTGAAGCCCGTCTATGACTTCAAGCCCGCGAAGGAAGGAAACTAACATGGCAGCATCCGACATGATGTCCGCCCTGATGGAGCTTTGCCAGGAGAAGCACATCGACCAGCTCTACCTGATCGACCGCCTGGAGCAGTCGCTCGCCAAGAGCTATGCCGAGATCCTGCATCTTGAGTGGGGCGCCAAGGTGACCATCGACCGCACCACCGGCAAGATCTATGTCTACCGCCTGGAGCCGATCGACGATTCCATGGACGAGGAGGGCAACTTCACCGAGTTCGAGGAGATCGACGTCACCCCCAAGAACACCAGCCGTATCGCCGCCCAGCACGCCAAGGCCGAGATCAACGCCATCGTGCGCAACTCCGCCCGCGAGCAGATCTACGAGGAGTTCTCCGGCCGTATCGGCGACCTCATCAGCGGTACCGTACTGCAGTCCACACCCGACTTTACGATCGTCAAGATCCGCGAAGGCGTCGAGGCCGAGCTTCCGCACTTTGATCAGCGCCGCTACGAGAACGAGCGCAGCGAGCGCCCCATGGGCGAGCGCTATCTGCACAACCAGCACATCAAGGCCGTGATCATTGACGTTCGCGACCCCAACTCCACGCTTCCGCCGGTTCGCGGCGAGCACAGCCGTCCGCCGATCGTTATCTCGCGTACCCACCCCGAGCTCATGCGTCGTCTGTTTGAGCAGGAGGTGCCCGAGATCTATGAGGGCACCGTCCAGATCAAGTCGATCGCCCGCGAGCCCGGCCAGCGCTCCAAGGTCGCCGTCCACTCGCTCGACGACCGCCTGGATCCCGTGGGCGCCTGCGTCGGCCCCAAGGGCAGCCGTGTGCGCGCCGTCGTGGGTGAGCTGCGCGGTGAGCGCGTCGACGTCATCCTGTGGGATGCCGATCCGGCCGTCTACGTCGCCAACGCCCTGTCGCCCGCCAAGGTCACTCGCGTCCTTATCGACGAGGAGAAGGCCTATGCCGGCGTCATTGTGCCCGACGACCAGCTTTCGCTCGCCATTGGCAAGGAGGGCCAGAACGCCCGCCTGGCCGCACGCCTGACCGGCTGGCACATCGACATTAAGTCCGAGACCCTTGCCGCCGACATCCTCAAGAACGTTCCCGTTCACGAGGAGCCTGCCGCCGACCTGATCGGTGACGAGGAGGATGACGACGCCCGTCGCTGCGAGTACGTGTCCGAGGACGGCATCCAGTGCCGCAACCAGGCCCGTCCCGGTTCCCGTTTCTGCGGTGTCCACGACACCGACGCCTTCGATGATGCGGAGGACCTGATCTAGCGCGCGGTTGCGCTGGACAGGTTCCGGCGCACATCCCACGCTCGTTCAGTCTCTAGGCACCCAAGGTGCCAGAAAGGGTAGGTGAAGTCATATGGCAAAAGTCCGTGTTTCCACCCTGGCCAAAGAGTTCGGCATGACCTCCAAGGAACTGATGGGTCACCTCGCCGAAATGAAGATTCCCGCTAAGTCTGCTTCCTCCGCGCTGGAGGACGCTTATGTTGCCATGGTCCGCAAGCAGCTTGCCTCGGTGATCGAGGCCCGCGCCCAGGAAGTCGAGGCCGCCAAGCAGGCCGAGGAGGAGGCTGCCGCCGCCGAGGAGGCGGCGCGTGCCGCCGAGGCCGAGCGCGAGCGCATCGCCGCCGAGAAGGCACGCGAGGAGGAGCGCCGCCAGTTTGCCGCCGCCCAGGCCGCCGAGGAGGCAGCCCGTGCCGAGGCCGAGGCCAAGAAGAAGGCCGAGCAGGAGCGCCTTGCCCGCGAAAAGGAGGAGGCTGCTCGCGAGGCCCAGCGCCGCGCCGTTCCCGCTTCCGACTCCGGTTCGCGCTTCCGTTCGCTGCTCGATCAGATCGCCGCACAGGAGACCGTGCTCAAGGAGAAGAAGGACGCCGAGGACAAGGCCAAGGCCGAGCGCGGCAACCGTCGCGGCGGCAACAACGATCGTCGTGGCGGCCGTCGCAACGACCGCAACGCCTCCGAGAGCCGCCCGCACAGCCATCGCACCAATGCCAGCAACAATGTCGCTGCCGGCATGGATTTCCCCAACCCCGATAAGCAGGGCAAGGGCAAGAAGCGCAAGGGTGGTCACAACAGCGAAGAGGACCACTACAGCCGCATGGCGCGCGAGGCCGAGGAGTACAGCCGCGAGAAGGTTCTCGAGGAGGCCCGTGCCGCCGTCGAGGAGGCCTCTCGCGAGTCCACCGGTCGCCGCAAGAAGCGCAAGGAGAAGCGCGAGCGCGAGGCCGCTAGGGCTCAGGAGGAGCGCAAGATTGAGGAGGCGCTGGCCCAGGGCGTGAACCCCGAGGAGCTCGACGCCATCAAGGTCTCCCAGGGCGTTACCGTCCAGGAGCTTGCCGAGGCGCTCGACGTTCCGGCCAACGACATCATCAAGCGCCTGTTCCTGCTGGGCACGCCGCTCACCATGACGCAGTCCATGTCCGACGACCTTGTCGAGCTCGTTGCCGACGACTTGGGCCGTCAGATCAGGATCATCACCCCCGAGGAGGAGAACACCTTCTCGTTCTACGATGATCCTGCCGACCTTAAGCCCCGCGCCCCGGTCGTCACCGTCATGGGTCACGTCGACCACGGCAAGACGAGCTTGCTCGACGCCATCCGCCACACCGGCGTCGCTGCCGGCGAGGCTGGCGGCATTACCCAGGCCATCGGCGCTTCGCAGGTCATGATCAACGACCGCAAGATCACCTTCATCGATACCCCGGGCCACGCTACCTTTACGGCCATGCGTGCCCGTGGCGCCAAGGTGACCGACATCGTCATCCTGATCGTCGCCGCCGACGACGGCGTCATGCCCCAGACGGTCGAGTCGATCAACCACGCTAAGGCCGCCGGCGTTCCCATCGTCGTCGCCGTCAACAAGATCGATAAGCCCGGCGCCAACCCCGACCGTGTGCGCCAGGAACTCACCGAGTACGGCGTCATCCCCGAGGAGTGGGGCGGACAGAACATGTTCGTCAACATCTCGGCCAAGCAGAAGATCGGTATCGACGACCTTCTGGAGACCGTGCTGCTCCAGGCCGACGTGCTCGAGCTCAAGGCCAACCCCGATACCTTCGCCTCGGGCAACGTCCTCGAGGCCAAGCTCGACAAGGGCCGCGGCTCGGTCGCTACCGTGCTCGTGACCCGCGGTACCCTGCACGTGGGCGATACGCTGGTCGCCGGCCTTACCTATGGCCGCGTCCGCGCCATGCTCGACCCCAAGGGCCGCGCCGTCACCGAGGCCGGACCCTCCGACGCCGTCGAGATCCTGGGCCTGCAGTCCGTCCCCAACGCCGGTGACGAGTTCCGCGTGTTCGAGGACGAGCGCGAGGCGCGCGCCCTGGCCGATGAGCGCTCGCTCAAGGCCCGTATCGAGGAGCAGAGCCGCGTGAAGCACGTCACGCTCGAGAACCTCTTCGAGACCATCGCCGACGCCGAGGTCAAGGAGCTCAACCTGATCATCAAGGCCGACGTCCAGGGCTCCATCGAGGCCCTTCAGGACTCGCTCGACAAGATGGATCAGTCCGAGGTCCGCATCAACACGATCCACTCCGCGGTCGGTGCCATCAACGAGACCGACGTCGTCCTGGCCGACGCCTCCAACGCCATCATCATTGGCTTTGGCGTGCGTCCCGACGGTAAGGCCCGCTCCGCTGCCGAGCGCGAGGGCGTCGAGATTCGTTGCTACGACGTTATCTACAAGTGCCTCGAGGAGCTCGACGCTGCCCGTATCGGCATGCTCAAGCCCACCGAGGTCGAGGTCTCCACGGGTACCGCGACCGTCCTGGACACCTTTAAGGTGCCCAAAGTCGGTATCGCCGCCGGTGTCCGCGTCGAGGAGGGCGAGATCGCCGCGACCGATTCCGTGCGCCTGGTGCGCGACGGCATCGTTGTCTTTAATGGCAAGATCGCCTCGATGCGCCACTACAAGGACGAGGCCAAGAGCCTCAAGAGCGGTTCCGAGGGCGGCATTGGCCTGGAGAACTTCCAGGACATCAAGCCCGGCGACCAGATCGAGGGTTACCGTATCGACCAGGTTGCCCGTACCGAGTAGGGGGTAGCGCTATGAAGCAAACGCAGGCAACCCGCCGTCTGGGCGAGCAGCTTCGCGAGAAGCTCGGTTATATCCTTCTCTTTGAGGTTTCCGATCCGCGTCTCGACCTGGTCACCCTGACCGCGGTCGAGGTCGCGGTGGACCGTTCGTTCGCGCGCGTGTACGTGTCGTGCGATGCGAGCCGCTACGATGAGGTCATGGAGGCGCTCGCCAGCGCCAAGGGCCGCATTCGCAGCCTGTTGGCTCGCTCGCTCGACTGGCGCGTCACGCCCGAGCTCGATTTTCGCATCGATCGCTCGACCGATGAGGCCGAGCGCATTACGCGTGCGCTGGAGAATGTCCCGGCCACGCTGGCGATCGAAAAGGACGAGGACGGCTATCCCATAGCGGATGCCGCCCAGGAGGCAGCTTTAGATGACTAATTCCGCCGACCTCGTCTCGTGCGAGTCTGCAGATATTAAACGACGCATCCTCGAGCTTATCGAGGGTGCGTCCTCCATTGCGATCTCGGGTCATACCTCTCCCGACGGCGATGCCCTGGGCTCCGTGTTGGGCTTGGGTCTCTCGCTCATGAAGGCGTTCCCCGACAAGGACATCGCGCTGCTGCTCGCAGACGACGATCCCGTTCCGCGTATTTACCGCTTTATGGAAGGCGCCGATCGTCTGGTGCCGGCTTCGAGCTTTACGGGCGATCCCGACCTGTTTATCTCGGTGGATGTGCCGGTTGTCGAGCGTCTGAACAACTCGGCCGACGTGCTCCGCCGCTCCAAACATGTGGTGTGCTTTGACCACCATCCGGCGCGCGAGGAGTTTGCCGAGGTAAGCCTGAGGCGTGTCGATGCTGCGGCGTGCGCCATGATCATCGACCGCTTTTTGGATGATTGCGGCATTGTCGTTCGCGATCGCATCGCCACCTGTCTGCTCTGTGGCCTGGTTACCGATACCGGTCGTTTTCAGTATCAGAATGCCGATGCCGCCGCGTTCCATGCGGCTTCGCGCCTGGTGGCGCACGGTGCCGACCCGGCGCGTGTCGCGCTCGAGGTCTATCAGAGCATGCGCGTCGAGTTCTTGCACCTCAAGTCCATCGTCATGGGCCGCATCAAGACGGTCGCGCACGGGCGCGTGGCGTATAGCTACGCGTACGAAAGCGACCTTAAGGAATGTGGCGTCACCTCGGATGAGTGCGACGGCTTGGTCGATGTGGTGCGCTCGGTGATGGGTGTCGAGGTCTGCCTGTTCCTTAAGGGCATCGAGGGCGATACCAAGGTGCGCGGAAACCTGCGCTCCAAGGGCGACATGGATGTCTCCGAGATTGCGGCCAACTTTGGCGGAGGCGGACATCACGCTGCTGCCGGCTTTACCAATAACGGAACGATTTTCGAGACGCTCACCGCGGCACTTCCCATGCTGGCCGAGCTGGTGGGGGAGGATCCCGCTTCGGTGACCGTCGAGCTCTAACTTTTTGGATGGTACATGGCTCGTCGTACGCCTTCTCAATTGAATATGCTGCTCGCCGTCGATAAACCGGTGGGCTGCACGTCCCACGACGTGGTATCGCGGTGCCGGCGCGCCCTCCATGAGCGGCGCGTCGGTCATGCCGGCACGCTCGACCCCATGGCGTCGGGCGTCATGGTGGTGGGCGTGGGCCAGGCTACGCGTCTGCTGGGCATGCTTACCCTCGATACCAAAAGTTACGTCGCCGATATCTCGTTTGGCGCCGAGACCAATACCGACGATGCGGAAGGCGAGGCCGTCCGTACTGTTGCCATTGCACCTGATCTGCGAGATCCGGCCTATGCCCGTGAGCGCTTGAGCGCCATGCTGGGCCCTCAGATGCAGGTCCCGCCGGCGTTTTCGGCTATTTCGGTCAACGGCGTGCGCGCCTATAAGTCTGCACGTGAGGGCAATGCCGTTGAGTTGCCTGCGCGCCCGGTCGAGGTATATTCTGCCGACCTGATCGCCGTGAGTGGCGAGGGCGATTCCTGCATTTGGACCGTTGCCTTCTCGGTGAGCAAGGGCACCTATATCCGTGCGCTCGCTCGCGACCTGGGTCGCGCCTGCGATAGTGCCGCGCATATTTCCGCGCTGCGCCGTACCGCTTCTGGCATTGTCTCCATCGGTGCCTGCCATGCGGTCGAGGAACTTTCTGCCGAGTCCGCTGCCGGCTTTGCCTTGGACCCCATTGCGGCCCTCGGCGCCACGCGTGTCGACTTGCCGGGCAATCTTGCCGACGATCTGCTGTGCGGACGTCGTATTCCTATTGATCGCGCGCTTGCCGGCTTCGATGTGTCGAAGGCACCGTTTGCGCTGGTGCTCGATGGCGGGCTCAAGGCTTTGGCTCGTATCGAGGATGGTCGCTTTGTGATGGAGCACGTCTTTCCGCAGGCGATCGGCGGTGTTCGATGATGCTGGACCCTCGCGAGCTCGCGCGCACATTTTTTGTGGGTGCGGCGGCGGAGGCCCGCATCGTTTTGGCTGATGCTTTTGGTGACTGCGAGTCTATGGGTGCCGCCTCGATTGCCATCGGCGTGTTCGATGGCGTGCATAGGGGACATCGTGAGCTGATCGACGCGGTCATTCGCGATGCGCGCGTCCGCGGCTGCAAAGCGGTAGTCGTAACGTTTGACCCTGATCCAGATGTTGTGGTGAGCCCTGCGCCCGCTCAAAAATTGATGACGACTGCCGACCGTCTGCATGCCCTGGCTAAGACTGGGGTCGATGCCGTGGTGGCTGTTCCCTTTACGCCTGCGGTAGCGTCGCTCGACCACGTGGGCTTTCTTGAGCTGTTGGCGCATGTTGTCGACATTCGCTCCATTCGCGTTGGCAGCGATTTTAGGCTGGGCCGCGGCGGTGCCTCGGGCGTTGCCGAGATGCAGGCATGGGGCGCTGAGCGCGGTGTTGACGTGTATGGGCACAATTTGCTGTGCGAGGCCGGCGAGACTATCTGCGCCACCCGCATTCGACGTGAGCTGAGCTTGGGCCACGTTGAGCTGGCGGCCGATCTACTCGGCCGTCCCTATATGGTGCGCGGCGGCGTGATTCGCGGTCGCCACGAGGGCTCCGATATGGGATTTCCGACGGCAAACCTGCTGGTGCCAAACGGAATCCAGCTGCCTGCCGATGGCGTCTACGAGGGCCTTGTGCTGGTCGACGATACCGTGTGGCCTGCTGCCGTCAACGTGGGCCTGCCGCCGACATATGCCGACGATGCCGCCTCGGCGCATCTCGAGGCCAACTTGATCGGGTATGCGGGCGACCTGTATGGACGTTCGGTTTCGTTGGCGTTTACGCGTTGGCTGCGTCCTTCGCGCGTGTTCGATTCGCTGGACGAGCTTATTGAGACCGTCGAAGGTAATATTGACGATATCCGTCATAACTTGGGTGAGCAGGGGGTGAGCATCCGTGATTAGCGATGAGGAGAAAGACCAGGTGCGCGCTGCGTCCGACCTGGTTGCCATTGTGCAGGAAACGGTTGAGCTCAAACCCCGCGGCCATGAGTTTTGGGGTTGCTGCCCCTTCCATGGCGAAAAGACCCCATCGTTTCACATTATCCCCGCTACGCAGGTGTGGCACTGCTTTGGCTGTGGCGAGGGCGGCGACGTCTTCACCTACATCATGAAGCGCGAGAACCTGAGCTTTCCCGAGTCGATTCGCTACCTGGCCGATCGTGCCGGCATTGAGCTGCACGATACCGGCGCGCAGCGCGATCGCGGCACCAAGCGCGCCCGCATCTATGACCTGTGCGCCGAGACGGCCCAGTTCTATCACACCATGCTCATGCGCGGTAAGGACAGCCGTCCGCGCGAGTACTTTGCCAGCCGCGGTATGGGTGGCGACGTCTGCCGTCGCTACTGCCTGGGCTTTGCGCCGGGTCGCAATATGTTGGTGGCCCATCTGTCGCAGAAGGGCTTTACCCCGCAGGAGATGATCGACGCCAACGTGGCCGTGAGCCGCGGGCGCGGACAGCTCGCCGATCGTTTTTACGACCGCGTGATGTTTCCCATCTTTGACGAACAGGGTCATAACATCGCCTTTGGCGGTCGTATTATGGGCGACGGCCAACCCAAGTACCTCAACACCGCCGAGACGAGCGTGTTTCATAAAAAGAGAAACCTCTACGGCTTTAACTGGGCCAAGGAGTTTATCGTCGCGCAGGATACTGCCATCGTGGTGGAGGGATATACCGACTGCATCGCCTGCTGGGAGGCGGGGATCAAAAACGTCGTCGCCACGCTGGGCACGGCGCTGACGGAACATCACGTAAAGACGCTCACCCGTTTTGCCAAGCGCATCGTGTATATGTTCGATGGTGACGCCGCCGGTCAAAAGGCCGCGCGCCGCGCGATTCAGTTTATCGAGCAGGACTCGATGGACCTGCGCTGCGTGGTGCTTCCCGACGGCAACGACCCTATGGAGTTCGTCTCCGCGCATGGTGGCGAGGCACTGCAGGCGCGTATCGACGCCGCCGAGCCCCTCATGGACTTTGTGTACCGCTCACTGCAGGAGTCGAGCGACATTACCACGCCGGGCGGTCGCGCCAAGGCGCTCGAGGATGCGCTGACGCTCATCTATCCGCTGCGCGATAGCTACATGATCGATACGTACTTTATCCAGATCGCCGACCTTCTGGGCCTGGATTTGGAGACGGTACGCTCGAGCTCGGGCCGTGTGTTTCGCGATGTCGCCAAGCGCGAGGACGCCGAGCGTCGTCGCGAGCAGAACTACGAGCGCCAGCGGGCACAGGCCGAGCGCGCAGGCAGCGCGGGCGGTCGGGTGTCCGGTCCGCAGGGGGCATCTCGCGGCGCCTGGGCGTCGGGGACGACGCCGCCGGTATCCGCACCGGTCGAGGAGGAACCGTACGACTATGTGCCGCTCGAGGCCTACGGGGCCGCGCCGGTCGAGGTCGTCGACGATATGCCGCCGATCGATGTGCCTGCTGGCATGGACGCGGCGCCCGCGGGGTCTGCTTCGACCGCTTCCGTTCCGCCGACGCCGATTGTGCTGACCGATCTGGAGCGGAAGTCTCTGGCGGGGGAGCGCGAGCTGTTGACGATGCTCACCAGCTACCCCGACCTATTCCGCACGTACGCCGATCGCATCTGCTCGATCGAGTGGGTGGACCCCCGTCACGAGTCCATCGCGTGGGCCGTGCTCGCGACGCCGCCGGGCACCGATCCCGCGGCGTGCATGGACGCCGCGCGCGCGGTGTGCCCCGATGCGGCTTCGCTTGTCAGCGCCGGGCGCATCTCGGCGACGAGCAAGCACCCCACCGAGACGAACATCGTCTTTATGCTCGATACGCTTGAGCTTTACACCATCAAGCGCCGTATGCGGGCTGCTCAGGCCAAGCTGCGCCAGGACCGGTCGCTCGACGATGACGCGCGCCGTGCATTGACCATGCAGGCCGCGCAGGATTCTTTGCGCCAGCGCGAGCTCCAGAAGTCGATTGGCGGCGTGGCCGATCCGTTCCGGTTGATTGGTTTGGAGGCCGCGGGTCCCGATCAGGCCTAGATGTTGTGGTCAATCAGCATGTTATCTGCTATATCCAGTCTGAATTTTGGGTATAGACGTGTAAGTGTGTGCTAAAGTAATGTGTCCTGTGGACTACGAAGGGAGAATCTGTGCCAAATAAGACTGAGAGCACGGGTACTGGGCTGGAATCCTACGTTGCTAAGCTCATGGGCAACGGCTCAAACAGGACTTCGGTAACCGAGGACGAGATCCAGGTCGTCCTGAAGGATATCGATGTTTCTGACGAGCAGCTCAACGCGGTCTATTCCGCGCTGCGCAACAGCGGCATCCAGATTATCTCCGCGAGCGGAAACGACGACGCCCCCATGGACGTCGACGATGACGATAACGATACCGACGATTTCGATGACGACGAGGAGCACGATTCCGGCTCGCTCGACGATCATGAGCTTAAGATGGCCCGTCAGGCCGATGCCGAGATGGGTTCTTGCAAGAGCAAAAAGAAACGCACCGTCCGCACGTCCCGTTCTCGTTCTCGCGTGCGTGGCATCGATGCCTCCACGGTGATGCTGACCGGTGACCCGGTTCGTATGTACCTTAAGGAGATCGGCAAAGTCGACCTGCTGACTGCCTCCGAAGAGGTCGATCTGGCCATGAAGATCGAGGCCGGTCTCGAGGCCACCGAGAAGCTCGAGGCCGCCGAGGCGGGCGAGATCGAGCTCACTCGCGCCGAGATGCGTCGTCTGACTCGTATCGAGAACGTGGGCCTCGAGGCCAAGCAGGCGCTCATCAGCGCCAACCTCCGTCTGGTCGTCTCCATCGCCAAGCGCTACGTCGGTCGCGGCATGCTGTTCCTGGATCTGATCCAGGAGGGCAACCTCGGTCTGATCCGCGCCGTCGAGAAGTTCGACTACCAGAAGGGTTTCAAGTTTTCCACGTACGCCACGTGGTGGATCCGTCAGGCCATCACGCGCGCTATCGCCGACCAGGCCCGTACCATCCGTATTCCCGTACACATGGTCGAGACCATCAACAAGCTTGTCCGCGTGCAGCGCCAGCTCCTCCAGGATCTGGGTCGCGACCCGACCCCCGAGGAGATCGGTGCCGAGATGGACATGAGTGCCGACCGCGTCCGCGAGATTCAGAAGATCTCGCAGGAGCCCGTGTCGCTCGAGACTCCTATCGGCGAGGAAGAGGATTCCCAGCTGGGCGACTTTATCGAGGACTCCCAGGCCATCGTTCCGCCCGATGCCGCCAGCTTCTCCATGCTGCAGGAGCAGCTCACCCAGGTGCTCGACTCGCTTGCCGATCGTGAGCGCAAGGTTATTGAGCTGCGCTTTGGACTTGTCGACGGACATCCCCGCACGCTCGAGGAAGTCGGCCGCGAGTTTGGTGTCACGCGCGAGCGCATCCGCCAGATCGAGTCCAAGACCCTGGCCAAGCTCCGCCACCCCAGCCGCTCCAGCAAGCTCAAAGACTATATCGAAAGCTAGTCATGCAAGAAGCGCCCTCAAGCACATCCGCTTGAGGGCGCTTTCATGTAACAAGGGCCGGCAGTTGGGGCACGGGTAGTCTTTTTGGAACGGGGCTTTTTTAGCTGCCCTATCTCAATGCGCGGCTCAAGCTTTAAAGGCCCCAGATTGGGTAGCTAAAAAAGCCCCGTCCCAAAAAGACTACCCTGGGCGTCTGGTTGATTAGTCGTTGGGGACGTTCTTGAATGACTAGTCGTTTAAGAACGTCCCCAATGACTGGGTCGGAAAATTTCTTAAAAAAGTTCTTGCCCTGAGCTGATTCGTCCGTATAATAAACTTCGTTGCTTGAGAGCATGCACCTATTCCTCGGTAGCTCAATGGTAGAGCACGCGGCTGTTAACCGCGCTGTTGTAGGTTCGAGTCCTACCCGGGGAGCCAGAATTTCTCAGCCCAATCTGCTGGGCTTTAAATTCCTCGGTAGCTCAATGGTAGAGCACGCGGCTGTTAACCGCGCTGTTGTAGGTTCGAGTCCTACCCGGGGAGCCAGATTGTAAAACCCGTCGCTTTTGCGGCGGGTTTTTTCATGCCGCGATTGCTTAACGCAAACGTTGCCATATCAACATTTCGTGTCGAGGATGTAATCCCGCGACCCACCACCTCAACATGGCGCGGTCGTTGTAGAATATTGCAATGATTGCTCCCACGACATGGTGCCGCGAGCACCAGATAAGGAGATTCTTGTGTCTGAGACCATTAACGGCAGCCTGAGCGTCTCGAACGACGTTATTGCCGATATTGCCGGTTATGCCGCGATGACGTGCTATGGCGTCGTCGGTATGGCCGAGCAGCTCCAGGGCGCCGAGAGCGTGCGCCTGCTTGCCGGTCAGCGCCTCCGCAAGGGCGTGCTTGTCTCCGCCGACGAGAACGGCCTTACGGTCGACCTTCACGTCGTGCTCGAGAACGGCGTCAACATGAAGTCCGTCTGCCACAATCTTTCGAGCTCCGTTGCTTTCACCCTGCAGGAGATCGCCCAGATCGATCCCGCCAGCCTTAAGATCGGCATTCACATCGACGCGCTCAAGAGCCGTCTGAACTAGCATCCGAAAACGGAGATTCAAATACTCATGATTGTAAAGACCATTCGCACCTGTTTTCCGATCGCTGCGGCTGCCGTTTCCGACAAGGCCGAGGAGATCAATAAACTCAACGTCTTTCCCGTGCCCGACGGCGACACCGGCACCAACATGTCGCTCACGCTCGCCTCGGTGACCAAGGAGCTTTCCGCCCTTCCCGCCGATGCCGATCTGGAGGCCATCGCCGGCGCCATCACCCACGGCTCCCTCATGGGCGCCCGCGGCAACTCCGGCGTTATCACCTCGCAGATCCTGCGCGGCGTGGCCGAGGGTCTCGTCTCTGCCGATGAGCCCATCACGTCTGCCGACATCGCGCATGCTTTCCGTCGCGCCGTCAAGGTCGCCTTCCAGGCCGTCCGCAAGCCCATCGAGGGCACGATTCTTACGGTCCTGCGCGACGTCTCGACCAAGGCCGACGAGTGCGAGAAGAAGAAGTTCTCGGCCGAGGACGCGCTCGACGCCATCGTCGTCGAGGCCTACCAGTCTGTGGCTCGCACGCCCGACCTGCTGCCCGTTCTGAAGGAGAACGGCGTGGTCGACTCCGGCGCCTTTGGCTTTGCCATCTTCCTGGAAAACTTCGTTGCCGCTGCTCTGGGCCGCAGCACCGTTGTCGAGGATTTCTCCACCACGTTTGATTCCGCTGGCTCTGCCCGCGATGCGGCCCTCGGTCGCGTCGAGATCGAGGCCAACGACGACTGGGAGGGCTCGGAGTTCCGCTACTGCAACGAGTTCCTCTTTAAGGCCGACGCCCCGTTTGACGAGGACGAGTGCCTTAAGTTCCTGGGTTCCATGGGCGACTGCGAGCTGCTCGTGGGCGCCTACCCCGACTACAAGATCCACGTGCACTCCAACACCCCCAACCTGGTGCTCGAGCACATGCTGCAGCTTGGCCAGATCTACGAGGTCTTTATCCACAACATGGAGATGGAGGCCCACGACCGTACCGCTAAGATCCACGAGGACCAGCAAAAGGCCGCCGAGCCCGCCAAGGCCCTGGGTTTTGTCGCCGTTGCCGCCGGTTCCGGTGAGGCCGACATCCTCAAGTCCCTCGGCGTCGACGTGGTCGTTTCGGGTGGCCAGACCATGAACCCCTCGACCGCCGACCTGCTGGGCGCGGTGGACCAGGTCAACGCGACTTCGGTCATCATCCTGCCCAATAACGGCAACATCCGTATGGCTGCCGAGGCTGCCGCTTCTGCCTGCACCGACAAAAAGGTCGCCGTGGTTCCCACCAAGACCGTTCCGCAGGCGTTCTCCGCTCTGTTCGCGGTGCTGCCCGATTCCGAGCTCGAGGACGCCGTTGCCGCCATGGTCGATGCCATCAGCGAGGTTCGCGATGGCGAGGTCACCCGTGCCGTGCGCGATTCCAGCGCCTCTGACGGCTCGCCGATTCACTCCGGTGACGTCATGGGTATCATTGCCGGCTCCATCGACGTGGTCGGCTCCGATGTGAAGCAGGTCACGCTCGACTGTATCAACCGCATGCAGGAGGAAGAGGAGGGCGACGCGCTGACGATTCTGGCCGGCGAGGAGCTGTCCGATGAGGCCTTCCAGGAGATCGTCGACGCCATCGAGGAGGCTCAGCCCGACCTGGAGATTGACGCCCATCGTGGCGAGCAGCCGCTCTATCCCGTGATCTTCTCGATCGAGTAGGCATCTGCCCATGTCCGAGCTGTGCTCCGTGCCGCGCGTCTCGGAGCGCTTTGCCCAGAGCAATGCGCTCGACGAGGATATCGCGCGACTCAAATATGTTTCGGGTAAACGTGAGGAGGCCCTTCGCCGTCTGGGAATTAGGACGGTGGGGGACCTCCTTCTCCATATCCCTCATCGGTATCTGGACTTTACACGCTCCTGGTCCATCGAGATGGCGCCTATCGGTACGGTGTGCACGATCGTCGCCACGGTCGATCGTATCGTTCAAAAGCAGCCCCGCCCGCGTATGCAGGTTACCGAGGTCTCGCTTGTGGACGAGACGGGCGTGCTGCAAGTCGCTTTTTTCCGCCAGCCCTGGATTGCCCAGCAGCTCAAGCAGGGCGACCGCCTGGCCGTGATGGGTAAGGTCGAATTTGCCTACGGATTTAAGCAGATGGCCTCGCCGCATTTCGAAAAGCTCGAGGACGGGCGTGCCGCGGGCACCATCCTGCCGGTTCACTATGTGAGCGACGGTGTGAGCCAGGCTTGGATGCGCCGTATCGTGAGCGGCGCGCTCGAGATTGTTGGCAATCCTTTCGACCCGATTCCCGCGCCCCTGCGCGCCAAGCGCCGCCTTATGAGCAGCGCCCGTGCGCTGCGCTCGATTCACTTTCCCTCGAGTATGGCCGAGCGCGATATCGCGCGCGCGCGGCTTGCCTATGAGGAATGCCTCTATCTTCAGCTGGCGCTTCGTCTGCGCAACGACGGCGGTATGGTCGAGGTGGTTCCCTACACCCATACCGCGGGTGGTCATTTGACGGCGCTTAGGCGGGCCCTGCCGTTTTCGCTGAGCGACGAGCAGGAGGCCGCGTTCCAAGACATCCTGCATGACATGTGCGATGGCGACCACGTGATGAACCGCTTGCTGCTGGGCGATGTCGGTACCGGCAAGACCGCCGTCGCCGCCTGCGCGCTGGCAGTCGCGGCCGATTCGGGTACCCAGTCCTGCGTCATGGCACCCACGGGCGTGCTGGCGCGTCAATATGCCGATAAGACCGGTCCTTTGCTCTCGCAGGCCGGTATGTCCTGGGCGCTCCTGACGGGTGCTACCCCGGCCGCCGAGCGTGAGCGCATCCATGCACAGCTGCAGTCTGGTGAGCTCGATGTGCTCTTTGGTACCCATGCGGTCCTTTCGGATAACGTAACGTTTAAACATCTTTCACTCGTCGTTATCGACGAGCAGCACCGGTTTGGCGTGGGGCAGCGCAATGCCCTGCGTGCCAAAGGCCCAGGTGCGGACTTGCTCGTTATGACGGCCACGCCTATTCCGCGCACACTGGCGCTCTCGGTCTATGGCGACCTGGACACGTCCATCATTCGTCATCGCCCCGTTCCCGGGGCCGGCGTCTCGACGCGCGTGCTCACCGAGTCGAGCCGCGACTTGGCTTACGGTGCCATTCGCGAGGCGCATGCCCAAGGACAGCAGGCTTACGTTATCTGCCCGCTTGTGGAGCCGAGTGACTCCGCGGACGATTTAGAAGACGTTCCCGGCATTGCTCGCGACGATGAAGGTCGCGTGACGGTGTCCGTGCCGTTACACGACACCGCGACCGAGCTCGACCGCCTGCGTCTGGCATTGCCGGGGCTTTCCGTCGAGCGTCTTCACGGCCGCATGCCGGCGGGGGAGAAGGACCGCGTGATCGACGCCTTTAAGCGCGGCGAGATCGACGTGCTCGTCTCGACTACGGTGGTCGAGGTGGGCGTCGACGTACCTAACGCCACCGTCATGGTTATCGAGAACGGCGAGCGCTTTGGCTTGGCGGCCCTGCATCAGCTTAGAGGCCGCGTGGGCCGCGGCAGCGTGTCGGGCACGTGCCTGGTCATGACGCATTCCAAGGGCAATGGCGGTGTGTCTGCTGCGCAAGACCGCCTGCGGGCGCTCGAAAAGACCTCTGACGGTTTTGCACTTGCGCAGATGGACCTGCGTTTGCGCCACGAGGGCGAAATCTTGGGTTATCGCCAACATGGCGGTGTGACCCTGCGTTTTGTGGACCTGGACGCCGACGAGGATCTTATCGAATGGGCCCATTTGGACGCGGTCGAGCTCTTGCGGTATGCTTGCAACCTTGACTCCGTGGCGACGCGTCCCTTGCGCGATGCGGTCGCCACGCGTTATCGACATATCTTCAAGGAGGTCAGCGGAGGATGAGAATCATCGGCGGTGAATGGCGCGGCCGCAAGATCGAAGAGCCGCGTGGGCGCGATGTCACCCGTCCCACGACCGACCGCGTGCGCGAGGCATGTGCGTCCATGGTCATGTCGGCATTCGATTTCGATTTGGACGAGGTCCGCGTGCTGGATGCCTTTGGCGGCTCCGGTGCCCTGGGAATCGAGATGCTCTCGCGCGGCGCTCGCTCGCTCATCACGTTCGAGATCGATCGCAATGCCGCCCGACTGATCACTAAGAATATCGAGTCGCTGTGTCGTGACCGCTCGCGTTGGCGCGTCGTTACCGGCGATGTGTTGGCGAGCGCCTCGCGCGGCCGTGTTCCGGGCGGCCCCTTTGATCTGGTCCTGCTCGATCCACCCTATGCCTTTGGCGCCGAGCCGGTCGAGGAGCTGCTGCGCAATCTTGCCCAGCAGGGCCTGCTGGCACCAGGGGCCTTTGCCCTGTTTGAGCATGCCGCAAGCGATGCGGGCGCTCATCCGGCTGGTTTTGAGACCGTGCGAGAGAAACGCTACGGCATTACCTCGGTTGACTTGCTGCGCTGGGTGGCCGCGGACGAGTGCGACCATGCTAATGACAGCGATAATGACGAGGACGTGCCTTTGGAGGATACCCATGAATGACACTATCAACCGCGTGATCGTTCCGGGTACGTTTGACCCCATCACGTTTGGTCACATCGATGTAATCCGCCGCGCCCGCCGCATTTTTCCCAGCGTGATTGTCGCCGTGGCGGAGTCGCAGGGCAAAAACGGCGTGGGCACCACCTTTATGCTCGATGAGCGCGTGGCGTTGGCCCGCGAGGCCCTGGGCGATATTGACGGTGTCGAGGTACTGCCCTTTACCGGCCTGTTGGTCGATTTTGCCCGTGAGCAGGGTGCGGGTGCTGTGGTCAAGGGCCTGCGCGCCATGACCGACTTTGAGTACGAGCTGCAGCAGGCGGACCTCAACTATCGCCTGGACAACGAGCTCGAGTCCATTTTTGTCATGAGTGCGCCGCAGTACGGCTATATCTCGAGCTCGGTGGTTCGTCAGATCGCATCGCTCGGAAGCGATGTGTCGACGTTTGTGCCGCCCAATGTGGTCGAAGCGCTTAAACATCGCTTTTCGTGACGTTTCATATTGCCTGATGGCATGTGGTAAACTAACACGATGACATGTTACCTATGAAAGGAGACCGGATGCCGGGCGAGAATTTTCCTGGCGACAGGATCGTGAGCCTTGTCGAGGAGCTCGAGGGGCTCATCGAAGAGGCTAAGACGCCGTTCGGCAAGAATGCCCAGATGAAGGTTATCGATGCCGACGTCTTCTTTAACATCCTTGACGAGATTCGTATGAGCTACCCCGAGGAGTGGCAGAAGTCCCGTCGCATCCTCAAGGAGCGCGACGAGCTTATGGCTTCCGCCGCCGCTCAGGCCGATTCCATCATTGCCGATGCTCAGCAGCAGGCACTCACCATTGCCGGTGAGCAGGAGATCGTCCGTTTGGCGCAGCAGCAGGCCGACGATATCCGTGATCGTGCCCAGCAGTACGAGCGCGAGACGCGCTATGCGGCCGAGGATTATGCCGAACAGGTCTTTACGCACCTCGAGGAGAACCTCAAGAGCCTGACCGGCACCGTTACCCGTTGCCGTCAGCAGCTCAACGAGGGTGCCGCCCAGCAGAACGGTCAGTGGTAATGGCTGAGTTCCCGAGCGTTACCGTCGATCTTTCCGAGCAGCTCGAGTTTCCCGGAGACTCGTATCCGCTGACCGGCAAGGTCGATGTCGCCACCTACACGGTGGGCGAGAAGGAGTACCAGCTGCAGGACGGCATTGCTTACGACGTGGTTTTTACCAATGCGGGCACCGGTGTTCTGCTCTCCGGCATGGTTCGAGCGCACGCCACCGGCGAATGCGACCGCTGCCTTGAGCTCGCCTCGTTTGATATCGCCGGCGAGATCGAGGAGTTCTACCTCTTTGAGGAGCCCGAGGATCCCGAGGCCTACGAGGACGGTTACGAGCTTTTGGGCGAGGACCGCATTGTCGATCTGGGGGAGCCCATTAACGACGCCGTTGTCATGGACACGCCGTTTGTGGTGCTCTGCAAGCCCGATTGCCGCGGCCTGTGCCCCACCTGCGGCATCAATCTCAACGTCGAGCAATGCGATTGCGCCGCCCAGGCCGAGGCCGAATGGGCCGCTGCCACGGAAAATCCATTTGCAGCATTGAAGAATCTCAATCTTGATGAGTAAAAATGTGGTAGTATCGCTACTTGCGCGTAATCGCCACACTGGATAGTTCATAAGGAAGGTCACTATGCCCGTACCTAAACAAAAGCAGGGTCGTATCCGTACCCATACCCGTCGTTCCGCCAACATGAAGATTTCGGCTGCGGCTCAGTCCACGTGCCCCCGTTGCGGCGCTGTCAAGCTCCCGCACCACGTGTGCCCCAGCTGCGGTTTCTACAAGGACCGCGAGGTTATCGTTACCGAGTAACTGTATACTCTGGATACGATGCCGTTCCAACTGGAACCACAATGGCCGGCTCAATGAGTCGGCCATTTTTGTATAAGGAGCACTTGAAATGAGTAACGTTCGCGTTTGTGTAGACGTTGTGGGCGGAGACGAGAAGCCCCAAGTTGTCCTCGACGGTATTGAGGCCGCACTTGCCGCCGATCCCGATATCGAGGTCATCGCTGTTGGCCCCGCCGATATCGTCAACCCCTTTGCCGCGGCGCACGCGCGCGTGGAGGCTCTGGAGGCCCCCGATGTCATCGCCATGGACGACGATCCCATCCGCGCCGTGATGACCAAGCGTAAGTCTTCGATCGTGCTTGCCTGCCGTGCTATTAAGAAGGGCAACGCGGACGCGTTTTTCTCCGCGGGGTCGACCGGCGCCATGACGGCTGCCGCCACCGCCTACGTGACGCCGTTTAGATATTTGGTAGAGGGTAAGAAGCAGCCGGTGCGCCCATGCCTCACCAATGCGCTGCCCAACCGCGCCGGTGGCCTTACGGTACTGTGTGACATGGGGGCCAACCCCGATGTCGAGGTCGACGACATGGTTCGCTTTGCCCAGATGGGTGCAGCCTATGCCCGCGTGGTCCTGGGCATCGAACATCCGCGTGTGGGCCTGCTTGGCAACGGCACCGAGGACGAGAAAGGTTCTAACTTTACCAAGGCGTGCTTCCCGGCTATGAAAGCCGCGGTCCCCGGTTTTGTGGGCAACTGCGAGGGCACCGATCTTACGTCGGGCAATTTTGACGTTGTGGTCGCCGACGGCATGTCGGGCAATATTGCGCTCAAGGCAACCGAGGGCGCTGCCAAGTTTTTGCTGCAAGAGCTCAAGGGCGCCTTTATGTCTTCGCTCGGTACCAAGATCGCCGCGCTGCTCATCAAAAACCAGATGCGCCAGATGAAAGCCAAGCTCTCGGGCGATGCCAAGGGCGGCGCGATCCTGCTGGGCCTTCGCGGCGTCGTTTTGATTGGCCATGGCGCCACGTCGGCCGAAGCCGTTAAGAACGGTACGCTCGCCGCGGCTCAGGCCGTTCGAGCCGGGCTTATCGAAAGCATTGCCAATTCCATGGAAGGTATCGTTTAGCAAGAGCTCCGTTACGTGGCTCAAGCTATGCATCGTGGGGTAGAATCGGAGCCGTGCTGCAATGCGGCTTCCGCCCGCGCGACACATTGTATTCCACGACTTATGAGAGGATGCGCTATGGATCGCTCCGAAATCTTTGACAAGATCGCCGAGGTCGCTGCCGACGTGCTGGGCGTTGACGTTGCCGAGATCAGTGATGAGACGACTTTTGACGACCTCGATGCCAATTCGCTCGAGCGCCTGCAGCTGGTGACGGCCATCGAGGACGAGTTTGACCTCGAGATCGATGACGAGACCCTGTTGTCGCTTACCTCCGTTGCCGACGCCGTCGACGCTATCGAAAACGCCAGGGAGGCCTAGGTCTTGGCTTTATCTCAACGACTCACGCGCGCTCAGGAAATCCTGGGCCATGAGTTTAATAACAAGGTGCTGCTACGCGCGGCGCTCACCCACCCCTCGGCAGTAGAGGGGCAGCCGGTCTCTGCCAGCTATGAGCGGCTTGAGTTTTTGGGTGACTCCATTCTGGGCGCCGTGGTTGCCCGTTCGCTCTTTGAGTCTTATCCCGAGTTCGATGAAGGCAAGCTCACGCGTCTGAAGGTATCGCTTGTTTCGGGTGCCACGCTGTCCGAGGTGTCGCACGAGCTGGGCATCGACGACATCATCATCTTTGGCGCCTCCGAGACCGGTACCGGCGCGCGCGGCCTTAACTCGGCGCTCGAGAACGTCTATGAGTCGCTCGTGGGTGCGTTGTACCTCGATGCCGGCTGGGATGCGGCGGCGGAGTTCATCCACCGCACGCTTAAGCCCCATTTGGCCTCCGAGCGTGCCGAGCACCCCGCGAACCCCAAGTCGTTCTTGCAGGAGTGCGTGCAGGCAGACGGTCACGAGCCCCCGGCATACAAGCTGGTAGGCTCCGAGGGCCCGGCACATGCGCCCACCTTTACCGCCGTGGTGCTTGTCGACGGTATCCGTCAGGGCCGCGGCACCGGCGCCTCTAAGAAAGAGGCCGAGGGAGCCGCTGCACTCGAGGCGCTCGACCGCATGGGTTACACCACCAACGGTGTGATTCTCAACAAGAAGCCCGTTTAAGCGAGGAACCGTGTATCTCAAGTCCCTTACGCTCAAAGGGTTCAAGTCGTTTGCCGACCGCGCCCATATGACGTTTGAGCCGGGCCTGACCGTCATCGTCGGTCCTAACGGCTCGGGAAAATCGAATATCTCCGATTCGATTCTGTGGGTACTGGGTGAGCAGAGCGCCAAGCAGCTGCGCGGCCAGGCCATGGAGGACGTCATCTTCTCGGGCTCGTCGGCGCGCAAGCCGGTGGGCGTTGCCGAGGTCACGCTGGTGCTCGATAACTCGGACCATGTGCTGCCTGTCGACTTTGATGAGGTTGCCATCACCCGCCGCATGTATCGTTCGGGCGAGAGCGAATACCTCATCAACGCGAGTCCGTGCCGCCTGATGGATATCCAGGACATTTTGCACGATTCGGGCTTGGGTAAGGATACGCATTCCATTATCAGCCAGGGCAAGCTCGATGCCATTTTGCAGAGCCGTCCCGAGGAGCGCCGCGTCCTTATCGAGGAGGCTGCCGGCATTTCCAAGCACAAGCGCCGCAAGGAGCGTGCGCTCAAAAAGATTAAGTCGATGGACGAGCACCTTACCCGTGCCCGCGACATCAATAAGGAGATTGCCCGTCAGCTGCGACCGTTGGAGCGTCAGGTCGATCGCGCGCGCAAGTACAAAGAGCTGTCCTCGCGCGCGAACGAGCTTACGCAGATGCTGGCCGTTGACGAGCTTCGTTCGCTGCAGTCGCAGTGGAACGATCTGGAGAGCCGTTCCAAAGAGGGTGCCGCCGAGCTGGAGCTTGCGCAGTACCGCTTGGGCGAAAAGGAGCGTGAGCTCGAGAAGCTCCAGGTGATGCTCGAGGAAAAGGGCCTGTTTGTGGGCGACTTGGGCGAGCAGCGCCGTCATATGCAAGATGTGGTCGGTCGCATTAACTCCGATATGCGCCTGCTCGAGGAAAAGGGCCACAATATGGTGTCGCGCCTGTCCGATATGCGCGGCCAGATTTCGAGCTCCGAGCATCAGCGTCGTCGCGTGGTCGAGGAGCTCGAGGATGCACGTGCCCAGCTAGAGGAAGTGACCGGTGCGCACATGCAGGCCCAGGACGACGTTGACGCCGCCGGCCCTGCCGCCGCCGAGCTCCACGAGCGCCGTGTTGCGCTCGACAATCAGATTTCGCAGCTTACGCGCGAGCAACGCGATGTGCAGCGCGTGGCCGACAAGGCTGCGCTCGAGCTTGCCAAGGTGAAAGACTCGCTGAGCAATGCCGAGGTCGAGGACAACATGTACGCCTCGCGCCTGGAGCAGATTGACGAGCAGCTCGAGGAGGTCACGGCCTCGCTCGAGAGTCGTCGCGACCGCGCCGAGGAGCTCGACGGCGCGCTCGATCAGGCTCGCCAAGCCCAGGCCGATGCGCGCCAGGCCACCGAGGTCGCCCGTGCGGCGTTGAAGGACTTGCGCGCCCGTGAGAGCGAGTCGCGCAACAAGCTGTCCGAGGTGCGCTCTGAGCTTGCGAGCCAAAAGAAGCTCGATGCCCGTATGGCCGATAGCTCGCCGCTGGTGAGCCGTCTGGTAGGGGCATTGGGCGATGACGTAACGGGCCGTCTGGGCGACGTGCTCGAGGCGCCGCGTGAGCTTGAGGGCCTGGTCGAGCAGCTGCTTGCCGGCGATATCGATGCCCTGTTGTTTGATGACGCAGCCACGCTTGAGCGTGCCGGTCGTGCGGCTTTGGACCAAAAGAAGGCCTCGGGCGAGGCACTGCTGGTGGCGCGTGGTGTGAGCGGCTCTGCTGCTGCCGAGGGCGCTGCCGGTTCGCGTCTGGTTGATCGCCTGTCCGTGCGTGCCGGTTATGGCCCAATTGTCGAGGCGCTGCTCGGCGGCTATTACGTGGTCGATGACTTGCCTTGTGCGCTGGCGGCACCAGTCGTTGACGGTGTGACCTATGTGACGCCCGATGGCGCTCGCGTGAGCTTTGGTGGCCTGGTGCGCGTGGGACTCGATGCCGGCGAGGCCTCGGGTGCCCTGGAGCGGAAGCGCCGCATTCGCGAGCTCGAAGGCCTGGAGCCCGATTTGGCTGCCGTTTTTGAGCATGTGTCGAACCAGGTTATCGAGGCCAATGCGGCCGTCGAGGAGGCGCGTGCCGCCGAGGGTGATGCCGCCGGCGAGATCGCCCGTCTTGAGGGCGAGCGTCGCTCGCTGCTCTCCGAGATTGGCCGCCTGGAGCAAAGCGCCAACAACGCCGAGGTCGAGCGTGCGCGCATCTCCAGGCGCCGTGAGCAGGCGGCCGAGGCCGTTCGCGCCGCGCGCCCGCGCGTTGACGAGCTCACCCGTTCGCGCGACGAGGCCCGTGCGCAGGCAAGCGACCTGGGTCTCCAGATTGCCGAAGCCAACGACGAGCTCGATCGCGTGCGCCGTGACGATTCCGACGCAGCCGGTAAGCTCGCCGATGCCAAGGTGCGCCTGGCCCAGACGGGCGAGCGCCTGCGTTCGCTGAAGGGCCGCGTGCCCGATCTGGAGCATCGCCTGGAGGGCATTGACCGCCGTATCCGCGGAACACGTCAGGCTTCGCGCTCGCTCGAGCTGCTGCGCCTGCGTGTCGATCCCATGCACGAGCGCTATTCGGCCCTGCTGGAGCGTGCATCTGATTGGGCCGCGCGCCTGCGTGACCAGGCCTCACTCGAGGAGGCAGACTCGGCTTCGCTCAAGAAAACCATCGAGGATGCCAAGGCCGAGGTCTCCCGCGCCAAGGAGCGGGTCGATGCCGCCACGGCGACACAAAACGAGTTCAAGGTCGCGCGCGGCAAGCTCGAGGTGCAGGTAGAGGCGGCCATCAAGGCCATTACCACCGATGGCACCACGGTGCTTGAGGAAGCGCTCATGCTTCCTGCTCCCACCGATCGCGACGCCGCCGAGCGCGAGCTCAACCAGCTCGTGCGCCAGATCAACAACCTGGGCCCTGTGAACCAGGTTGCCATGGAGGAGTACGAGCAGCTCAAGCGCCGCGCCGATTACATCGAGGAGCAGCTGGCCGATCTGGAGAGCGCGCGCAAGGCGCTCACCAAGATTACCGTGGCCATCGACCGCAAGATGCGCAAAGCCTTCCTGGTGACCTTCGAAAAGGTCGATGCGAACTTCCGCGAGATCTTCGCCATGCTGTTCCCGGGTGGCCAGGCGCATCTGGAGATGACCGACCCTGAGCATCCGGCCGAGACGGGCATCGAGGTCGTGGCGCAGCCGCGCGGCAAGCGCATCACCAAGATGATGCTCATGTCGGGCGGCGAGAAGAGCCTGACGGCGCTCGCCCTGCTCTTTGCCGTGTATCGCACGCGTACGGTGCCGTTCTATGTGCTGGACGAGGTCGAGGCGGCGCTCGATGACGCCAACCTGTCCAAGCTCATCGGCGCGCTCGACGTGCTGCGATCCGATACGCAGCTCTTGGTTATCTCGCATCAGCGCCGTACTATGGAGGACGCTGACGTCCTCTACGGCGTCTCGATGCAAGCTGACGGCGTCAGTCGCGTCGTCTCGCAAAAACTCGATCGCGAAACCGGAAAGGTCGTGAATGCATAATGGGATTCTTCGATGCTCTCTCGCGCGGACTTGAGCGCAGCCGCGAGGCCCTCAACGAGGTCTTTTACTTTGGCGGCGAGGTCGACGAGGATTTTTGGGAGGACCTAGAGGACACCCTCGTCATGGGTGACATGGGTGCCGAGGTCGCCATCCAGGTCTCCGACGACCTGCGCGATGCCGCGGCCAAGAAGAACCTCAAGACCGCCCCGCAACTCCGTCGGGCCCTGGCCGAGCAGCTCGAGCAGCATTTTGTACCCGTCGAGCGCGATCCGTTCGCCGACACGCCGAGCTGCGTTCTGTTTGTGGGCATCAACGGTGCCGGCAAGACCACTACGGTCGGCAAGATCGCGAGCGCCATGGCCGCCCGCGGCAAGAACGTCGTGATCGGCTCGGCCGATACCTTCCGCGCTGCCGCCATCGAACAGCTCGATGTGTGGGGCCAGCGCGCCGGCGTCCCCGTCATAAAGCGCGACCGCGGCTCAGACCCGGCAAGCGTTTGCTACGACGTGCTCGACGAGGCCGATAAGCGCGGCAGCGACCTGGTGCTCATCGACACCGCCGGTCGTCTGCACACGAGCCCCGAGCTCATGCGCGAGCTTGCCAAGGTGGTCAACGTGACGCGTAAGCGCGCCGCCAATATGGCCGCCGGCCCCATGCCCGTCTCGGTCGTCCTCGTGATCGATGCCGCGACGGGCCAAAACGGCCTGAACCAGGCGCTCGAGTTTAACGAGGCGCTGGGTCTGGACGGTATTATCATGACTAAGCTCGACGGCACGGCAAAGGGCGGTATCGCCATGGCCGTGGCCGAGAAGCTCAAGCTCCCGATCCTGCGCGTGGGCGTGGGCGAGCAGGTCGATGACCTGCAGGAGTTTAATGCCAAAGATTTCTGCCGCGCCCTGGTGGGCGAGTCCAACTAAGGAGTGACCAGTGTTTGATTCTCTGAGCGATCGCCTCAACGACACATTTGACCGCCTGCGCGGCAAGGGCAAGCTGACCGAGGCCGATATCACCTCGGCCATGCGCGATATTCGCATGGCGCTGCTCGAGGCCGACGTCAACTTTAAGGTCGTCAAGGAGTTTGTCGCCAAGACCAAGGAGCGCTGCATGACCGCCGAGGTCATGGAATCGCTGACGCCGGCGCAAAACGTCGTCAAGATCGTGCTCGACGAGCTCACCGAGATGCTCGGCTCCACCGAGAGCAAGCTCGTCTTTAGCAACCGCATTCCCAACGTCATTATGCTCGTGGGCCTGCAGGGCTCCGGTAAGACCACGGCGGCTGTAAAGCTGGCATACCTGCTCAAGAAGCAGGGCCGCTCGCCGCTGCTCGCCGCGTGCGACGTCTACCGTCCCGCCGCTGCCGACCAGCTGGCCACGCTTGGTGGAGAGATCGGCGTGCCGGTCTTCCGCGGTGACGGCGAGCACCCGGTCGATATTGCCAAGGGCGCCATCAAGGAGGCCGTCGACCACCTGCGCGATGTGGTCATCGTCGATACCGCCGGTCGTCTGCAGATCGACGAGCAGATGATGCAGGAGGCCGTGGACATCAAGAAGGCCGTCAAGCCCGATCAGGTGCTGATGGTCGTCGATGCCATGACCGGCCAGGATATCGTCAATGTTGTCTCGACCTTCGCCGAGCGCACCGACTTTGACGGCGTGATCATCTCCAAGCTCGACGGCGATGCCCGTGGCGGCGGCGCGCTTTCGGTGCGCCAGGTGACCGGCAAGCCCATCAAGTTCGTGAGCATGGGCGAGAAGCCCGATTCGCTGGAGCCGTTCTATCCCGATCGCATGGCCAAGCGCATCTTGGGCATGGGAGACGTCGTCGGCATTATCGAGAAAGCCCAGGAGGCAGCCGATGCCGAGCAGCTCGAGGCTGCCGAGCGCATGCTGCGCGAGGGCTTTACCATGAACGACATGCTCGACCAGATGAAGGCCGTCAAGAAGATGGGCGGTATGAAGGGCATTCTGGGCATGCTTCCCGGCGGCCAGCGCGCGCTCAACCAGATGGGCGGCAACCTGGATGAGGGCATCTTCGACAAGAACGAGGCCATCATCATGTCGATGACCAAGGAGGAGCGCCTGCGTCCTTCCATCATCAACGGCCAGCGTCGCGCCCGCATCGCCAAGGGTGCCGGCGTGACCCCCACCGAGGTCAATAGCCTTATGAAGCAGTGGGGCGAGATGAACAAGATGATGGGCCGCATGCGCTCGATGGCCAACCAGGCGCAAGCCGGCGGCAAGAAGGGCAAGAAGGGTAAAAAAGGCAAAAAGATGCGCATGCCCAATATTCCCGGTCTGGATGCCATGGGCCTGGGCAGCATGGGCGGCCTGGGTGGCATGGGAACAGGTGGTCCCAAGTCCGATATGGACCTGCTGCGCCAGATGGAAGCGCAGATGCGTAATAAAAAGTAACGACTGGTTGAGTCGAGTATGGCGAAGGCCGCCTGGATGGTACTCCAGGCGGCCTTCGCCGTTCGTTCGCAGGTTTTCTCACGCGCGGAAGCGTGCTGGCGTTGAGGTGCTTGCCACTAGTGGCAGCCACAGCCCTCGTGCCCATCATGGTCGTGGTGGCCGTGGCAGCCGCAGGACTCGCCATGCTCGTGCTCGTGCTCGCGCCCATGGCAGTCGCAGGTGGCCTCGCCGGTCTGCGCGAGCGTGCCGGCAATGAGGGCCTCGACGCAGGCGTCGCAGCTGCCCTGGGCGCCCGCATAGACCGTGATGCCTGCCTGGGTGAGCGCGTTGATGGCGCCGCCGCCGATACCGCCGCAGATGAGCGTATCGACGCCACCGTTGGCGAGCAGACCCGCTAGGGCGCCGTGACCAGTGCCGCCGGTGCCTACGACCTGCTCGTTGAGTACCTTGCCATCCTGGATGTCATAGATTTTGAACTGCTCGCTGCGGCCAAAGTGCATAAAGATGTTGCCGTTGTCGTACGTCGTTGCCACCCTCATGGTGCCGACCTCCTTTGCTGGCCATATGGCCGTTGTCGTAGGTGTGGGGGAGTATGCGATATTGCCGCCCTCGATACTAAGTGCTCGCCCGTTGACCAGCGCGTTTGCCACCTTCCGATGCGCGCGGCTGCAGATGGCCGCCACGGTGGCACGGCCGATGCCCATTTGCTGGGCGACGGCCTCCTGATTGAGGCCTTCCAGGTCGCAAAGCCGTAGGACTTCGAGCTCATCGACCGTCATGTCGATGGCGTCTCCGCTGGCAAGGCCGTCAGGGGTAAAGCCGCGATATTCGGGAATGATCCCAACACGGCGCAATTTTTCGCGTCTTCCTGCCATACACTCCCCAAATCTGACATATGTCAATAATAGGATAGCGCGTATACGAAACCGTTCAAGCTATTTTTGGCATATGTCAAAAAAGCTAAAGGTACAGCATTTGCGAATGCGGTGCCGTACTGCCGTGCATTGCGTGTGCCGCCCCAAGTGTGCAATTCGATGCTGCGCGCCTGGGCTACAATAAAAATCGCTTATAGGCGACTGACAGGAGGGTCAATGAGCAAAGCTGATCAACAGTTTGTAGCCATGTGCCGCGATATTCTGGACCGTGGCACCACTACCGAGGGCCAAAAGGTTCGTCCGGTGTGGGAGGACGGCACCCCTGCCTATACTATTAAAAACTTTGGCGTTACGGCACGCTACGACCTGCGTGAGGAGTTTCCGGCGCTTACCCTGCGTCGTACGGCCCTCAAATCTGCCATGGACGAGATTCTATGGATCTATCAAAAGAAGTCCAATAACGTGCATGACCTCAACAGCCATATTTGGGATGAGTGGGCCGACGAGACCGGCTCCATCGGCAAGGCCTACGGGTACCAGATTGGGCAGAAGAGCCATTATGCCGAGGGTGACTTTGACCAGATGGACCGCGTGCTGTACGACCTTAAGCACACGCCGTACAGCCGCCGCATCATGACCAATACGTACGTGTTTAGCGACCTGTCCGAGATGCACCTGTATCCGTGCGCCTACAGCGTGACCTATAACGTCACGCAGCGCCCGCAGGACGATAAGCCCACACTCAACATGATTCTCAACCAGCGCAGCCAGGACATTTTAGCCGCGAACAACTGGAATGTGTGCCAGTACGCCATTTTGCTGATGATGGTCGCGCAGTCGGTCGATATGATCGCTGGCGAGTTGCTGCATGTGATCGCCGATGCCCATATTTACGACCGTCATGTCGATATCGTTCGCGAGCTTATCGAGCGTCCGCAGTTTTCGGCTCCTAAGGTAACGCTCAACCCCGATGTGCATGATTTCTACGCGTTTACGACTGATGATCTGATCGTTGAGGGCTATGAGCACGGCCCGCAGGTCAAGAACATCCCCATTGCGGTGTAGGTGACGCGCATGACGTGTAAGCTTTCTGCCATTGTCGCCGTGTGCGATGACTGGGGCATTGGGTGCGAGGGTGACATGGTCGTGTCCAACCGTGCCGACATGCGCCATTTTGTGGCGTGCACCAAAGGTTGCCCGGTCATTATGGGACGCAAGACCCTGCTGAGTTTTCCCGGCGGGCGTCCGCTTAAGAACCGTCGCAACATTGTGCTCACGCGCGACGAGGGCTTTGCCCCCGAGGGCGTCGACGTGGTGCATAGTATCGACGAGGCGCTCGCCGCGGTTGCCGATGAGCCCGTTGCGTGGGTGATCGGTGGCGGCGAGGTGTATCGGCAATTTCTGCCGTACTGCGTGGAGGCCGAGGTCACGCATAACCATTGCGTACATGACGTGGACACGTACTTTCCCAATTTGGATGTCGATCCTGCGTGGGAAGTTGCGCGGCGCGACGGGGTTGCCACGATTGCCGCGGGCGAGGGTGACGAAGGCCTCGATTATGAGTTCGTGACATATCGTCGTGTTGATGCTTAAATCGTCTGGCGTGAACGGTATCACCGGGTTGATTGAATGCATGGGGCGGCGCTTAGCGTCGCCTCGTTTGGTATAGATGTGCTGTAAAGAAGGGTACGGGCTGGCTGCTATGACTGATGCCGTTGAGGTGCTGCGAATCGATTCCCTTAATGATGAGCGGCTCGACGCCTACGTGCGACTGACGGAGCGAGAGCTGCGCTGCGTGCTGGAGCCGCAAAAGGGCATCTTTATCGCCGAGAGCGCCAAGGTCATCGAGCGTGCGGTGCGTGCCGGATACGAGCCGGTGAGCTTTCTTTTGGGTGAGCGATGGCTCGATCAGATGATGCCGCTGTTCGAGCGTCTGGTTGTACGCGAGGGCGCAGGTCCGGTTCCTGTGTTCGTGGCCTCCATGGAGCTCATGGAGCAGTTGACGGGCTTTAACGTGACGCGTGGTGCGCTCGCGGCGTTCCGTCGCCCGCGTCAGATTCCGGTTGATGAGTTCTTGGGCGGCGTCGTCGAGGTGGCGGGTGAGCGCCCGGTGCGCGTGTGCGTGCTCGAGGGTATTGTCGACCATACTAATGTGGGTGCGATTTTCCGCTCGGCGGCAGCGTTGAATGTCGATGGCATTTTGGTGAGCCCCACTTGCTGTGACCCGCTGTATCGCCGCTCAGCCCGCGTGAGCATGGGCACGGTGTTTCAGGTGCCCTGGACGCGCATTGGCAGCGAGGCGCGCGTATGGCCGCATGATGGGCTGGCGGCGCTGCACGATGCCGGCTTTTCGTGTGCCGCCATGGCATTGACGGATGATTCGGTGTCGTTGGACGATCCCGCGTTGCGGGAGATTGACCGGTTGGCGATCTTTATGGGCACCGAGGGCGCCGGCCTGGGCGCCAAGACCATCGCGGGCTGTGACCGGGCTGTGCGTATTCCGATGGCGCACGGGGTCGATTCGCTCAACGTGGCCGCGGCGAGTGCTGTCGCTTTTTGGCAGTTGTGTCCGCACGTGAGCAACGAGTATCACTACCAGCCGGGACTGTATCACTAGGCAGATATTTTGCACCGGGCTCTGATTCCGTGTGTTTCGGTTGACGCCGGTCGGTGCTAAGCTGGTGTCGGCTTTGGTCATTAATTGACGTTTTGTTGTTTGACGTGCGCTGGTGGGGAGGGCGTGTGGCTAAGAAATCTACGGCTATCGATGTAACACAGGGTGTTATTTGGCAGCAGTTGCTTTCGCTGTGCGTTCCCATCTTTTTTAGTTCGTTCTTTCAGCAGGCCTACACACTTATCGGTACCTATATCGTCGGTCAGTTTGGCGGCAAGCTCGCGCTGGGTGGCATCCAGGCCACGATGGTGCTCACGGAGCTCTGCATCGGTTTTTGCGTCGGTGTTGGCGCCGGCTGTGCTGTTATTACGGGTCAGTATTTTGGCCAGCACGATGATGAGCGACTGAGTCGTTCGGTCCATACGGCCATGACGCTCGCTCTGGTGGGCGGTATCGTCGTCTCGATTCTGGGCATAGTGTTCGTTGAGCCCATGCTGGTGCTTATGAATACGCCGCATGAACTATTAGCCGAGGGTGTGGCCTATGCTCGTTGCTATTTTGCCGCTATGGTTGCGGCGCTGCTGCTCAATATGGGAACGGCACTGCTGCGCGCCGTGGGCGACACGCGTGGACCTGCCGTGATCATCGCTTCCGGCTGCCTCGTTAATGTGGTGCTGGATATCATTTTTGTTGCCGTGCTGCATATGGAGGCTCTGGGCTGCGGCATTGCGGTGGCGCTGACCATTTGCTCCAACGCCACGATGATCGTGATTCGCATGATGCACGCACCGGGTGCGTGGCGGCTTTCA